>NZ_JABAEE010000072.1:22339-32971 GCF_023701885.1 Pseudomonas sp. CG7
CTCCCACATGGATTTGGGTTTGATCGCAAATTTGATGCACACCGCCGAGCCCCTGTGGGAGCGAGCCCGCTCGCGATAGCGGTGGATCAGCTGGCATCAATACCGAATGTGCCGCCGTCTTCGCGAGCAGGCTCGCTCCCACATGGATTTCGGGTTTGATCGCAAATTTGATGCACACCGCCGAGCCCCTGTGGGAGCGAGCTTGCTCGCGATGGCGGTGGATCAGTTTGTATCAATGCTGGATGTGCCGCCGTCTTCGCGCGCAGGCTCGCTCCCACATGATTTTGGGTTTGATCGCAAATTTGATGCACACCGCCGAGCCCCTGTGGGAGCGAGCTTGCTCGCGATGGCGGTGGATCAGTTTGCATCAATGTCGGATGTGCCGAAGCCGAAGCCATCGCGAGCAAGCTCGCTCCCACAAGGGGTCGTGGCCGTTCAGTCCACCAAGGTACATGCCATGACCACCGCATCCTCGCGCCCACCCACTGCCGGGTAGTAATCCCGGCGCCGGCCCACTTCGTTGAAGCCATAGCGCTCATACAGCCGGAACGCCGTGCGATTGCTGTCGCGCACTTCCAGGAAACATTCCCGGGCCTCGGCCTTGTAAGCGATCGACATCAGGTGTTCCAGCAGGCACAAGCCCAGGCCACGGCCCTGGTTTTCCGGCTTGACGGTGATGTTGAGCAGGTGCGCCTCGTCCAGGATGATCTGCACCACCCCATGGCCCACTTGCTGCTGGCCTTCGAACATCAGCCATATCTGGTATTTGCCCAGTCCGTCGAGAAATATCCCGCGGGTCCAGGGGTGGCTGTAGGCCGCGTATTCGATTTTCAGTACAGCGTCGAGGTCCGCCTCGGTCATCGGGCGGAACGATACAGCGTCACTCATTCGATTCTTTCCAGCGCGCCATCAGCCGGCGCATGGCTTGCCAGACATCAGCCTTGCGCTGTGGCGTTTCCATTAACAATTCCAGCCCGGGCAACGCCCAGGCCGAGCCCAGGCCTTCGACCTGCAGTTCGCGATTGAACGCCTCGGCATCCGCCTCGCCGGCAAACTTCACCGCCGGCAGGCCGATCAGCCACAGGCACACGCAGGGCTCGTCTTCGAGCCGCGCCGAAACGAAGCCTTGGACGAAATCCCGCGCCGCTTCCGGCCCCTGGTCCATGGTGCCTCGCGACAACAGCGGCCAACGCACCGGTTCGCCAATGATCTGCGGGCTGTCCGGCAGACCGGCGGCGCGCAGCATGTCCTTGAGCAGCAGGTAGGCCGGATCGCGACTTTGAAACGGCTCGCCCGTGGGCAACTCCACCAACAGCAGGCAACGCCCGGCCCGCAGCAGTTGCAGGGCGAAACGCGGCGGGGCGACATAGGGGGCCTTGGGCGGCGCCTCGACCACCTCTTCCACCGGTTTGGCATTGGTGCGGGTCGAGGCCAGGCTCGGGCGCGGCACTTCGATCTTGGGCCGCTCGGGTGCGGCGGCTGGCGCCTCGGCGACCGTCTTGGCCACAGGCGCCGTCACGACCGGCGCGACGTACTCGGGCTCGGGCGTTTCCAACAGCTCGGGCCGCGACGGGGCGGCGAACGGCAATTCGGTACGCGGCAGCCAGTTGACCACCTGCATGGCGGTCAGATAGGCGCGGCGACGGGACTCGATAAGCAAGTGTCGGCCACTTGTGGATAACTGAAAGTGGAAGCGATTCTACCGCCCTTCGACGCGGATCGCTGCCCTGTGAGGCAATTATCGATCAATAGGGAGCGACAGTCCGTCCAAGGGGTGAATCGCAACCGGCCCGATGCAGTACAATCGCCGCTTTTAATTGCCAACCCGACGGCCATTGCGATGATCGACCCCAAGCGCGTCTTGCGCGCCCTCGCCGAACACTGGGCATTGCTGGAACCTTTGTGCGAGCACTTCGACCAGGGCACCCTGAGCCTCAACGAATTGCGTTCACAGCTGGCCGCCCAACAACTCGACAGCACGCCCCAGGACATCACCAACCTGCTGGACGTGTGGATCCGCCTGGACATCCTCGTACCGGTGGCGAAAAGCCCGAACCGCTTCGAGCTCAACGCCCAGATCCATGACTTCCTCGCCTACCTGCGCCGCGAGCACCGCCTGGGCCTGTGCCTGGAGATCGAAGCCTACCTGCGTCACCTCGAACGCCTGGCCGGCTACATCCAGGATGCCTTCGATGTGCGCGACGGCAACGACCTGGCCCGCCAGTTGCGCCTGCTGGACATGCGCGTGCGCGACGTCCTGAAGAAACTGGCCAACGACGAACAGGCGCTGGTGGCCGTCGCCGAACGGGCCAAGACCAGTGACCGGCAGATCCCGCTGCGCCAGCGCTATGCCGAAGTGCTGGCGACCTGGGACGAATACGTCGAGCCGATGATCCAGTTGGTGAACGCTGATGGCGCGTTCGAGCAAGGCGTGCGCAAGGTCGAGAACGTGCTGTTGCGCATGCTCACCGAACAGCAGCGCCTCGGCCATCTGGTGGACGACGACATGCTGCTGCGCACCCACGCGCGCATCCTGGAGATGCAGACCAGCGCCCAGCTGACCCTGCGCCACGCCCGGGAACTGCTTTTGCCGTTGCGCGAAGAGGCCCGCCGCCATAACGCCGTGACCCGTGGCGCGGCGCTGGCCCTGGCGGCCATTCGCCGCAAAGGCATTGACGCTGTGCCGCAAGCGGCCATGCCGCTGTTCACCCGGCCGCAAAGCACCTTCCTGGGCAGCGCCAGCCAGGTTGAAGCCTACGTCTATGCCCTGGCCCGCTTCGAACCGAAACCGGCGCGTTTCCCCAAGTCCCACAAGACCCACAAGGGCGGCGAAGCACCACGTGCGCCGCGCACCGTGCGCGAGATGGTCGAGCGCTGCGAAGACGCCCTGCCGATGCCGGACTTGATGACCTGGCTGCTGGAGCAGGAGCCGGACGGCGCCACCGACGAATTGCTGTACTGGTTCTCGCGCCTGTCGCGGGAAAAACGTTTCAAGCGCGAGCGTCTGGAACGCCGCGAATACCACACTCACGAGCATCAGGTCAGCCTGCGCTCCTTCGCCCTGCTCTCGGCCGGCGACACCGCCGCCGAGGATTCTGCGAGCATCCCCCATGCATCTTGATCTATCCGAACTGTCCCAGCTGGCGCCGATCTTCCGCGAGCTGTTCAAGGGTTACCACGTCAGCCGCCGCGACCCGGAACTGTACGCGCAGTTGTCGAACTTCCAGGACCAGTACCGCACGCTGTTCAAGGCCCTGGGCTTCGAACTGGTCTGCGACACCCGTGGCTTCTACTACTTCGTGCCGGACCTGGCCGCCGCCGCGGTGAACAAGACCGCCCAGCGCCTGGCCCTGTTCACGTTCATCCTGGTCGAGCACCTGGCCGACCAGGGCCGCGACCCCATCGCCGTGCTCGATGGCGGTAGCCTGGGCCGCGATGAGCTGCCTTCATTGCTGGAGAAACACCGCGACCTGTTCATCCAGGCCGAAGTACAGACCCAGGAAGAGCTGGAAGAAAAAATCATGCGCCGCATGACCCAACTGGGTTTTGCCAGCGAAGAAAACGGCGTGTACCGCTTCCTGCCGCCGATGCATCGCTTCCTTGATGTCTGCCTGTCCGTCCAGCAGGACCGCGACCTCGCCGCCAGCCTGCACAGCGTGCTGCCGCTACCGGCACCGGTATTGATCGATGAAGACAGCGACGAAAAACTGCTGCAGACCGATGATCCGCTGGACCTCAGCGAATTCGAAGGCGAAAGCGAAGAAGACGCACTGGCCCGCGCCATTGCCGAAGAACAGGAGACCGACGCATGAGCAAGGAACGCTACGGCATCCGCCGCTTTGCCCTTTTGAACACCGCCGGCTACAGCCTGGGCTTGTTCCCCCTGGAAGAACCGCTGTCGGTGTATGGCGCGAACAACCTGGGTAAATCCGCCTCGATCAACGCCTTGCAGTTCCCGATCCTGGCGCGCATGTCGGACATGAGCTTCGGCAAGTACAGCCTGGAACAATCCCGGCGTTTCTACTTTGCCTCAGACACCAGCTACATCCTGGTTGAAGTCGCCCTGCCCCACGGTCCACACGTGATTGGCGTGGTCGGGCGCGGCCCTGGCGGTGGTTTCGGTCACCAGTTCTTTGCCTATGCCGGCAAACTGGACCTGGCCCACTATCAGAAAAATGACACCTGCCTGCGCCAGAAAGAGCTGTTCACCAACCTGGAGCGCGAAGGCCTGAAAGCCTACGAACTCAAGCCGGATGAACTGCGCCGCCTGCTGGTGGGTGGTCACACCTCGCTCCCGCTGGACCTGACGCTGATCCCGCTGCGCTCCACCAGCGAGCAAAGCCTCAAGACCTTCCGCGCGCTGTTTATCAACCTGCTGCACATGCGCGAAATCACCGCGGCCAAGCTCAAGCAACTGTTCCTCGATGCGTTCGAACACAGCCTGCGCTCCGGCAGCGTGGACTACATCGCCGCGTGCGAAGAAGCCTTCCGCGATGTACGACGCATGGAGCAGGACTACAACTCCCTGGTGGCAGCCGGTCCGCTGGTGGAAGCCCTGGCCAATGGCGTGAAGCAGCGCGACATCCTGCGCGGCAAATTGCATCGCCTCTCGCCGTTGCTCGACTCGCTGCTGGGCACCTGGTCGGACTACGCCAGCGCGCGCAAGGAAGAGCTGACCATCCAGGCCGAACACTACCGCAACGAGCAGGATTCGCTGCAGACCGCCCAGCGCGGCGGCACGCAGGAACTGATGCGCCTGGAACGGGAAATCAGCGGTATCCAGCGCTGGATCGGCGAGCTGTCGGTGCTCAAGAACCGCTATGCCCTGGTGGATGACGTCAAGGTCCTGGAGCAACAACTGCTCGCCGCCAAGGACGCCCACGACGATCTGGCCGGCGCCCTGGCCCAGTCCCGGCAGTTCAGCGCCGAAGACTTGGAAGAACGTCTGCGCGACCTGGAAAAGCGCCTGAAGTCGGTCAAGCAGCAACTCGATCACGCCGACAACAACAGCTATGCCCGCCTGCGGGAAGAGTTCTCCCAGCAGGACGTGGAACGCCTGATGCGCTTGTTCAACAGCGCCCTGTTCAGCCTGCCGCTGGGCGAGCACGGCATCGCGCTGGACGAGAACGGCGAGTGGGTCAAATCCATGGAGCTGATCCTCGACGGCTTCAAGGGCGAGCGTTTCGAAGTGCCGGGCCTGTCCATCGACCTGTCCCACATCGAGCCGCCGGCCCTGCAAGCCCTGGCCGACCGTGCCGCACTGCGGGACCAGAAAGAACGCTTGGAAAAAGAGCTCAAGCAGCTCAAGACCCAGCAAGCCGTGGCCGCCGACCGCGCCGCGAGCAAGACCCAGACCGAGGCGCTGTACCAGCAGGTCCTGGACGCACAGAAAGCCCTGGAAGATTTCCGTCGCACCCAGACCTTGAGCGCAGAGGAAGGCGAGAAACTCGAGCAACTGGCGCAGATGGAAGCCGCCCAGGACGAACTCAAGCGCTCCAGCGATGCGTTCACCGAACGCGTCCAGCAGCTGTCCGCCAAGTTGCAACTGGTGGGCCGGCAGATCGCCGACATGGAAGCCAAGCAGCGCACCCTCGACGACGCCCTGCGCCGTCGTCAATTGCTGCCGGCGGACCTGCCGTTCGGCACGCCGTTCATGGACCCAGTCGATGACTCCATGGACAACCTGCTGCCGCTGCTCAACGATTACCAGGACAGCTGGCAAGGACTGCTGCGGGTCGACGGCCAGATCGAAGCGCTGTATGCCCAAGTGCGCCTCAAGGGCGTGGCCAAGTTCGACAGCGAAGACGACATCGAGCGGCGCCTGCAGCTTCTGATCAACGCCTACGCCCACCGCACCGACGAGGCCCTGACCCTGGGCAAGGCGCGTCGTGCTGCCGTGACCGATATCGCCCGGACCTTGCGCAACATCCGCAGCGACTACGACAGCCTCGAGCATCAACTGGCGCTGTTCAACCGCGAGATCAACAAGCGCCAGGTGTCCAACCTGCAGAGCTTCCGTATCGTCCTGGCGCCGAACAAGGAAGCGCTCAAGCACATCGACCAGATCATCCACAGCGCCGGCCAGTACGAAGAAGGCGAGACGCTGTCGGTGTTCGACCTCAGCCAGAGCGCCGAGCAGGACAACAAGAACGAAGAAGCCAAGGAATACCTGGCGCGGCTGGTGGCGGCGAACCACAACCAGCTCGGCCTCAAGGACCTGTTCGAACTGGCGTTCGAGATCACCAAGATCAACGGCCAGCCGGTGATTCACACCGACATCGACGGTGCGGCGTCCAACGGCACCACCATGACCATCAAGGCGCTGACCAACATGTACTTGTTGCTGCACTTGATGGACCGCGAACAGGCCGGTCGCGTGCGCCTGCCGTACTACCTGGACGAAGCGGCGGACATCGACGAGAAAAACCAGGCCGCACTGCTGGAAACCAGTCTGCAACTGGGCTTCGTGCCGATCCTCGCCAGTGTGAAGCCGCAAGTCTGCGCCAGTGTCGCCATCGACCTGGAAGGCGGCAGCGGCCCGAACGGCATTTACATCGACGAAGCGGACTGGAAATACATCCGTCGTCACGATGCGGTGAAGGCCACGGTGAATGTCCAGGCCGATGAGCCGGAGCTGGATTCGGTGTGATGTGAATCTCAGGATGTGAAAAAGGCCGCGATCCATTGGATCGCGGCCTTTTTTATTGCGCTGGTTTTGAGTCCGTAGGAGCTGTCGAGTGCAACGAGGCTGCGATCTTTCCACTGCCATTGAGTCCAGAGCGAAAGATCAAGATCAAAAGATCGTCCGAACGCGGCCCGAGCCTTCGCCAGCTCCTACAGAGCCCAGCGGGAGCAAGCTCCCTCGCCACAGGTATCACATTCAAATAGCTTACTTGCCAAGACTGATCTTCGGTGCCCAGGTCAGCCATTCATCTTCAAACTTGTCGAACAACGGGAAGGTTTGCTCCGGTCGCGCCGGGTTGCCCATCCGCTCACCATCCGGCGTTGCGAACGCAATGCCGCCCTGGATCAAGGTTTCAAGGGACTCGGTTCGCACCGTCGCGCCCTTGAACAGACCGAAGTCCAGACCGAAGCCACTGCTATTCCAGAAGCGGCTGCCGCTGCGCACCAGCGGTGCATACTTGGGCTCGATCAGGATATGGATCAGCACCCGGTCCGCCGTCTGGCCGAGCTCATAACCTGTGACCTTGCCCACCGTGATTTCCCGATAGGTGACCGGCACGCCGATCTTCAACGAACCACGGCGGGCCGCGCTCAGCACCAGGCTGAGACCGGCTTCGGGTATCGCGCTTTCCGGCGGGTTGGCCAGGGCCACGAAGCTTTTCTGCGGCCCAAGGTTTTTCACCGAAGGCTGCACTTCAACGTATTGGCCTGTGACCAGCGTCTCCAGGTTGGAGGTCTTCATCAACCCCAACTCAGGCTTGACCACCCAGAACTGGGACCCGACCCGGGCGATGCGCTCAGGCACTTCGGTGATACGCGCAGTGAGCAACACCGATTGCATGTCGGCGCTGAGATCGACACCTTCGATCTTGCCGACGTCCAACCCTTTGAAACGGATCGGCGTACCACTGCGCAAGCCATCGGCGCGGTCGACCTTGATCGTCACCACAGTGCCGCGCTGTTGTGCGGCTTCGTGATCGGCAAACAGCCGGAAACGCGGAATGCGTCTTTTCAGCGGCACATTGGGTTCCGGCGTTTCGAAGGCAATCCCGCCGGCCATCAGGCTTTGCAAGGACTCGCTCTTGACCTGGATCCCCCCTGTCAAACCGCCCGTGAGCGTGATGCCACTGGCGTTCCAGAACCGTGTCGAGCCGTTGACCAGCCCTTCATATTCCTTCTCGATGTGTACACCAATGATCAGTTGCTTCTTTTTGCGAGAAAACTGGTAGCTCTGCACCGAGCCGACCTTGACCTGCTTGTAGAGAATCGGACTGCCGACTTCCAGGGAACCGAGGTTTTCGGTCAGCAGGACCAAATGCAGGCCCGGTGAACGCAAGTCCAGCGGTGGCGCCTTGGCCCGGGCTTCGTACTCGCGCTGCGGCGCGCCACCCTTGTCACCCGGCCGCACGGCAATGTAGTTGCCCTTGACCAAGGCTTCCAGGCCGGTGATACCCGCCAGGGAGATCGACGGCTTGACGACCCAGAACTGCGTGCCGGTCACCAGGTAATCTTCGGCCAACGGGTCCAGGGTCAGTTCGGCCGTGGCACTGGCCAGATCCGGATCGACCTTGAGGGTCTTCAGACTGCCGACCTGAATGCCTTTGTACATCACAGGTGTGCGACCGGCCTGCAAGCCTTCGAAGTCGCTGAGCTTGACCTTCACGCGAATGCCCGCTGCCGCTGCATCGAAGTCTTCGTAAAGGCGGAAGGGCAGGCTTGGCTCCGTCGGCGGACTGTCCTTGCGGCTTTCCGGCGTGGCGAAGGCGATGCCTCCGGCCACGATGCTGGCCAGGGACTCACTGCGCACTTTGACGCCCGAGAGGTTGGCATCGATGCTGATGCCACTGGCGTTCCAGAAACGCGTGTGTTTACGCACCAGGCTGGCGTAGGTCGGCTCGATGAAGATCTTGATTTCAACAGTGCGCTGGTCTTCGGACAACAGGTAGCTTTTCACCTGGCCAACCTGGATCTGCTTGTAGAAAACCGGACTGCCGCGGTCCAGCGACCCCAAGCGCTCAGCCTTCACAGTCAGGTGCAAACCCGGCTTGGAATCCGACAGCGGCGGCTCTTCGACCAAGGCTTTGAATTTACGGGTCGACTCGCCTTCACCCGGACTGATCGCCACGTAGTTGCCCGATACCAGGGTTTCCAGGCCAGTGATCCCGGCCAGGCTCACGCTCGGCTTGACCAGCCAGAAACGTGTTCCGCTCTTGAGGTACTGCCCGACATCCTTGTTCATCTCGATGGTTGCGATAACGCCCTTCGAGCTGCCTTCATCATCGAGCGTGAGGTCTTTGACTTTGCCAACCGTCATACCTTTGTAGACGACCTCGGTCTTGTTGACCTGAATCCCTTCACCGCTCTCAAAGCGCACATTGATTTCGATTCCGGTCTCGTTATAAGCCCGCCAGCCGAGCCAGCCGCCGATGATCAACGCAATCAGCGGCAGGACCCAGATGGCCGACCAGTTCGAAGCCGGTCGGGTTTTAGCGGTAGGCAAATCAGTCATGGTCGTTATCCGACTCCGTGTTATCCCAAATCAGTCGGGGATCGAAGGTTACTGCGGCAATCATTGTCAAAATCACTACGCTGGCGAAAGCAATCGCACCGAGACCGGCTTCGACACTGGCGAGTCGTCCAAAATTCACCACCGCCACCAGGATGGCGATCACGAAAATATCCAGCATCGACCAACGCCCAATGAACTCGATGAAACGGTACATCAGGATGCGTTGCCGCGCCGACATGGGCTGGTGCCGCTGTACGGAAAACAGTAACAAGGCGATGCCCACCAGTTTGAAGGTGGGCACGAGGATACTGGCGATGAACACCACGGCGGCGATAGGGATCATGCCGTGCTGAACCAACTCAATGACACCGGCCATGATGGTGCTCGGAGCGCCTTGGCCCAATGAGTTGATGGTCATGATCGGCAGCATATTGGCCGGGATATAAAGAATCGCGGCAGTGATCAACAACGCCCAGGTCCGCACCAAGCTGTTCGGGCGACGGGGATGGACCCGTGCGCCGCAGCGAGTACAGGTTTGGTTGTCGGTTTCGGCGTCTTGCCGATTCAACTCATGGCATTCCGTACAAACCAGAATGCCGGCATCAATCGCCCGCATGGGCATCTTCTCCTGATAACGCCTGCCAGATCTGATGCGGTGACATCACCACCTCCAGCCAGACCTGAACAAGTAACAAACTGATGAAGCACACCAAACCAAGGCCTACGGTGATGGCCGCCATGTCTGCCAACTTGACGATGGCCACCAACACGCCCATGAGGTAAACCTCGAGCATCCCCCAATCCCGTAGATGGTGATAAATGCGGTACAGCAACAAACCGTAGCTACGGCCAATATCCAAGCGAATGGTCAGCAATACCGCCAACTGACAAAGCAACTTGAGCAGTGGAATGCCCATGCTGCACAGGAACACGACGACCGAGACGCCTTGCATGCCGGTATCGAACAGACCCACTACTCCGCTCCAAACGGTGTCCTGGGAGGACTGCCCGAGCAGATTGAGTTGCATGATGGGTAAGAAGTTGGCCGGCACAAATAACAGCAAGGCAGCGATCACCAAGGCAAGGCTGCGTTCGACTACATTGTGTCTGTGGGCATACAGCTCATAACCACAGCGGGGGCACTCGGCTTTTTCGCCATGGGCCAGTTGGGGCTTGCGCATCAACAGGTCGCACTCATGACACGCCACCAGATCGCTCAGGGGTAGATCTGACAACCTATCAGTGTCTGACGGATCGGGCATAAACAGCTCTGGCTCAGCTAAGGTGGGGCTATTCTAGTGCTCCAGCTCGAAAATAACTGTGCAAATTTATCACGAGCTTTCGCAGCGTTTTATGATGGGCAAAACAAAACCCCTACCTGCATCAGCAGATAGGGGTTTCGGAATTTAATCTTGACGATGACCTACTCTCACATGGGG
>NZ_JABAEE010000073.1:0-32862 GCF_023701885.1 Pseudomonas sp. CG7
TGCCACCGCGGTCATCCTGATGTACCGCGTGCTCAGGGATTGGGGCTGCTGCGCAGCCCAGCGGGAGCAAGCTCCCTCGCCACAAGGGTTTCACTCGGCCACGAAGTTTCATTCCGTCACAAGGACGGTGGTGCTAAGGGGGGCTTTGGTTGTTGGGTCTGTAATGGGTGCTGGCGCAGGCTGTCTTGTGTGGCGAGGGAGCTTGCTCCCGCTGGAGCGCGAAGCGGTCCCAACAGCAGCCATCGCGGTCATCCTGATGTACCACATGGTCAGGGATTGGGGCTGCTGCGCAGCCCAGCGGGAGCAAGCTCCCTGGCCACAAGGGTTTCACTCGGCCACAGAGGTTTGATCGCTCCCACGCGGAGCGTGGGGACGATCAGTCCGCGGTCATCAGGTCAAATCTTCGCTGATCGGCAGCACGTAGTTCTTGAACTCGGTGTCTTCCTTGAAGCCGATCGACTCGTAGGTCTTCTGCGCGACTTCGTTGTTGCTGCTGGGGGAGACGCGCATGCGGACGGCGGTGGTGTCCTTGGCCATTTTTTTTGCGGTGCGGATCAGGTTGTCGGCCACCAGCTGGCGGCGGGCGTCTTCGGCGACGTAGATGTCGTTGAGGATCCACACGCGCTTGAGGGACAGGGAGGAGTAGCTCGGGTAGAGCTGGCAGAAGCCCAGCAGCCGGTTGTCATCGTCATCGGGCCGGGCCAGGTAGATCACCGACTCTTTGCGGCGCAGGCGCTTTTCGAGGAAGGCCCGGGACGAATCCGGATAGGGCAGTGAGCCGTAGAACTCCCGGTATTTGACGAACAATGGGGTCAGCAGGTCCAGGTGTTCCAGGGTTGCTTGGATAATCCGCATGGTAGGTCTCGTCTGCAAGGGTCGACAGATATTCAGACAACACTGTCGCGCTGCCGTGCTTTTGATGCTGCCTGAAAGCGGATCAAAAACGCAATCGGATAAACGGATCAGTCGCGGGGCGGCGCCAGTAGGAAATTACCTTTCATATCGGCAGCGTTTTCCGACTCTAGAGTGTTTACCTGGGCTTCGTCCTTCAGATTGACCCCCGAGAGCTGTCGGCGGCAGGCCTCGCGCATCAGGTAGATAAGACGATGGGCCGCCATGCCGTAGCTCAGGCCTTCGAGGCGCACGTTGGAGATGCAGTTGCGATAGGCATCGTTCAGGCCAACCTTGGGGGCGTAGGTGAAATACAGTCCCAGGCTGTCGGGGGAGCTGAGGCCGGGGCGTTCGCCGATCAGGATCACCGACATCTTGGCACCGAGCCGTTCGGCCACTTCATCGGCCACGGCGACGCGGCCTTGCTCCACCAAGACGATGGGCGACACCGACCAGCCTTCAGCGGTGATCTGTTCTTCCAGTCGCGCCAGGAACGGCAAGGTATGCCGATGCACGGCCAGCGCCGACAGGCCGGCAGCCACGACAATGGCCAGGTCCACGCCGCCCGGATGGGCCGCCGCGTACGCGTCCAGGGTTTGCGCGGATGCCTCATCGAGCCGTCGGCCCAGGTCCGGGCGCTGTAGATAACTGTTGCGGGCGCTGGCCGCGCTATGGAGCAACAGGCTCTCACGGCCGCGTTCATCCAGTTGGTCGCGAATGCCCTGGTGGTCGAACGCCAGGTGCACGGCATCACGGGCCTGGGCGTGGGCGAATTGGAAATCCAGTTGCGCCGAGGTCGGCAGGCTGGTGCCGGTGCGGCCCAGGGCGATGCGCGCCGGGGTGAGGTTGCGCAGGTTCAGCCAGGGGTTTTGTGGATCGACAGGTGATTTATCCATGGCAGGTCTCTTATCCCAAGTGCGCTAAGGCATGACGAAACGCTGGTGGCAGGTTGTCGCCGAACCGCACCCGGCCATCGGCCTGGGTGAAGATGCCCATGTTCGCGAGCCAGGTTTCGAATTCCGGCGCCGGTTTCAGGCCCAGGGTCTGGCGGGCGTAGAGGGCGTCGTGGAACGAGGTGGTCTGGTAGTTGAGCATGATGTCGTCGGAGCCGGGGATGCCCATGATGAAGTTGATCCCGGCCACGCCCAGCAGGGTCAGCAGGGTGTCCATGTCGTCCTGGTCGGCTTCGGCGTGGTTGGTGTAGCAGATGTCGCAGCCCATAGGCACGCCCAGCAACTTGCCGCAGAAGTGGTCTTCGAGGCCGGCGCGGATGATTTGTTTGCCGTTGTAGAGGTATTCCGGGCCGATGAAGCCTACAACCGTGTTCACCAGGAACGGGTTGAAATGTCGCGCCACCGCGTAGGCCCGGGTCTCGCAGGTCTGTTGATCGACGCCGGGGTGGGCGTTGGCCGACAGCGCGCTGCCCTGGCCGGTTTCGAAATACATCAGGGTGTTGCCGAGGGTGCCGCGATTCAGGCTGAGCCCGGCGTCGTAGCCTTCCTTCAAGATGTTCAGGCTGATGCCAAAACTGGCGTTGGCCGCTGCGGTGCCGGCGATGGATTGGAACACCAGGTCCAGGGGCACGCCACGGTTCGCCGCCTCGATGGAGGTGGTGACGTGGGTCAGTACGCAGCCCTGGGTGGGGATGTCGTAGCGCTGGATGATGGCGTCGAGCATTTCCAGCATGGCGCAGATCGAGGCGGTGCTGTCGGTGGCCGGGTTGATGCCGATCATGGCGTCGCCGTTGCCGAAGAGCAGGCCGTCGAGGATGCTCGCGGCGATGCCGGCGGGTTCGTCGGTGGGGTGGTTGGGTTGCAGGCGGGTGGACAGGCGCCCGCGCAGGCCGAGGGTGCCGCGGAATTTGGTGACGACGCGGATTTTCTGCGCCACCAGCACCAGATCCTGCACGCGCATGATTATCGAGACGGCGGCGACCATTTCCGGCGTCAGGCCCGGGGCCAGGGCGCGCAGGCTCTGTTCATCGGCGGCGTCGCTGAGCAGCCAGTCGCGGAAACCGCCGACGGTGAGGTGGCTGACGGTGGCAAAAGCTTGTTTGTCGTGGGTGTCGACGATCAGCCGGGTGACTTCGTCGACCTCGTAAGGAATCAGCATTTCTTGCAGGAAATGGCTGAGGGGCAGGTCGGCCAACGCCATTTGCGCGGCCACGCGCTCGCCATCGTTGAGGGCGGCGATCTCGGCCAGGAAGTCCCCGGCACGGGCCGGGCTGGCCTTGGCCATCAGGTCTTTGAGGCTGTCGAAGCGGTAGGTCTGGGCGCCGACCGTGTGTGCAAAGCTGGCCATACAGGTTCTCCGTGACGGCGCCGCGGGGCGGCGCCGTGGTTTTCGGCACGTTACGGCTTAGTGCAAGGCTTCTTCGGCTTTTTGAATGGCCGCGAATTCCTCTTCGGGCGTGCCTGCGACCAAGTGATGCCGACTGTAGAAAGCAAAGTAAGCAATTAGCACTCCATAGATGATCGCGGCGCCGATCACCACTCGAGGATCGACCAGGAAGCCCGCCACCACGGCGATGCACGCCAACACCAGGGCCACGCCCGAAGTGAAGATGCCGCCCGGTGTGCGGTATGGCCGGTCCATTTTGGGGCGACGGATGCGCAGGGTGATGTGCGCGGCCATCATCAGCACGTAGGAGATGGTCGCGCCGAACACCGCCACCAGAATCAGCAAGTCGCCCTGGCCGGTCAAGGACAGGCCGAAACCGATGATGCCGGGAATCACCAGTGCCAGGACCGGTGCCTTGCTTTTATTGGTTTCCGAGAGTTTGCGTGGCAGGTAGCCGGCGCGGGACAAGGCGAAGATCTGTCGCGAGTAGGCATAGATGATCGAGAAGAAACTGGCGATCAAACCGGCCAGGCCGACGAGATTGACGAAGCTGCCCATCCAGGTCGAACCGCCGTAGGCCTTGGCCAGGGCTTCCACCAGCGGGTTGCCCGAGGTCATCAGCGCGTTGGAGCCGGCGCCGCCCGGGCCAATCACCAGGATCAGCAGGGCGAAGGCCACCAGCACCAGCATGGCGCCGATCAGGCCGCGTGGCAGGTCGCGCTTGGGGTTCTTGGTTTCTTCAGCGGCCAGGGGCACGCCTTCCACGGCGAGGAAAAACCAGATGGCATAAGGGATCGCCGCCCAGACGCCGACGTAGCCGAACGGCAGGAACGGACTGGCGCCGCCCGCTTCCTTGACCGGGATGTCCAACAGGTTGGCGACGTTGAAGTGCGGCACCATCGCCACCAGGAAAACCCCCAGCGCCAGGGCGGCGACGGCGGTGATGATGAACATCAGCTTGAGCGCTTCGCCGACGCCAAATATGTGGATGGCGATGAAGATGATGTAGAACGCCAGGTAGATCATCCAGCCGCCAATGCCGAACAGCGACTGGCAATAGGCGCCGATGAACACGGCAATCGCCGCCGGGGCGATGGCGTATTCGATCAAAATTGCCGTGCCCGTGAGAAACCCGCCCCAGGGCCCGAAGGCGCTGCGGGCAAACCCGTAGCCGCCGCCGGCGGTGGGGATCATCGAGGACAGCTCGGCGAGGGAAAAACACATGCACAGGTACATCGCGGCCATCAGCAGCGTGGCGAGGAACATCCCGCCCCAGCCGCCCTGAGCCAGGCCGAAGTTCCCGCCGGCGTAGTCACCGGAAATGACATAGGCCACGCCCAGGCCCACCAGCAGGACCCAGCCCGCCGCGCCTTTTTTCAGTTCGCGTTGTTGGAAATATTCGGAACCGACTTTTTCGAAGTCGACCGAGGACGTTGCCGGTTGCGGGTTTGCATGATCGCTTGGCATAAGGGTTTACCTGTTTTTTATTGTTGTTTTATCCAACCTGATCGCCGGAGTGGCGCATTACCCCTGTGGGAGCGGGCTTGCTCGCGAAAGCAGTGTGTCAGTCACTTAGATGTTGAAGGTACGACCGCCTTCGCGAGCAAGCTCGCTCCCACAGTGGATCTACTTCAACCCTGAAGGAGAGTTATCCACAAATCCCTGTGGGAGCGAGCCTGCTCGCGATAGCGATCTAAAGGGCCAGGCAGAATGACCTGCCTGGCCCCAAGGGCTTAGAAGAACCCCAACGGATTGATGTCGTAGCTCACCAGCAAATTCTTGGTCTGCTGGTAATGATCGAGCATCATCTTGTGCGTCTCACGCCCGACGCCGGACTTCTTGTAGCCACCGAACGCGGCGTGCGCCGGGTACAGGTGGTAGCAGTTGGTCCAGACGCGACCGGCCTTGATCGCCCGGCCCATGCGGTAGGCGCGGTTGATGTCGCGGGTCCAGAGGCCGGCGCCGAGGCCGAACTCGGTGTCGTTGGCGATCGCCAGGGCTTCGGCTTCGTCCTTGAAGGTGGTGATGCTCACCACTGGGCCGAAGATTTCTTCCTGGAACACACGCATCTTGTTGGTGCCCTTGAGCAGGGTCGGCTGGATGTAATACCCGGTCGCCAGGTTGCCCTCGAGTTTTTCCACCTTGCCGCCGGTCAACAGCTCGGCGCCTTCGCCCTGGGCGATGTCCAGGTACGAAAGAATCTTGTCGAATTGCTGCTCGGACGCCTGGGCGCCGACCATGGTGTCGGTGTCCAGCGGGTCGCCGCGTTTGATCTGCAGGACTTTCTTCATCACCACTTGCATGAATTCGTCGTAGATCGACTCCTGCACCAGGGCGCGGGATGGGCAAGTGCAGACTTCGCCCTGGTTGAAGAACGCCAGCACCAGGCCTTCGGCGGCTTTTTCGATGAAGCTCGGCTCGGCCTGCATGATGTCTTCGAAGAAGATGTTCGGCGACTTGCCGCCCAGCTCCACGGTGGACGGGATGATGTTTTCGGCGGCGCATTTCATGATGTGCGAGCCCACCGGGGTCGAGCCGGTGAAGGCGATCTTGGCGATGCGCTTGCTGGTGGCGAGGGCTTCGCCGGCTTCTTTGCCGAAACCTTGCACCACGTTCAGCACGCCGGGTGGCAGCAGGTCGCCGATCAGCTCCATGAGCACGCAGATGCCCAGCGGGGTTTGCTCGGCGGGCTTGAGCACCACGCAGTTACCGGCGGCCAGGGCCGGGGCGAGTTTCCAGGCGGCCATCAGCAGCGGGAAGTTCCAAGGGATGATCTGCCCGACCACGCCCAGCGGTTCGTGGATGTGGTAGGCCACGGTGTTGCCGTCGATCTCGGCGGCGCTGCCTTCCTGGGCCCGCAGGCAACCGGCGAAGTAGCGGAAGTGGTCGGCGGCCAGGGGGATGTCGGCGGTGAGGGTTTCGCGCACGGCCTTGCCGTTGTCCCAGGATTCGGTGATCGCCAGCACTTCAAGGTTGGCTTCGATGCGGTCGGCGATTTTCAGCAGGATCAGCGAACGGGCCTGGACCGACGTGGCGCCCCAGGCATCGGCGGCGGCGTGGGCGGCGTCCAGGGCTTTGTCGATGTCTTCGGCCGTGGAGCGCGGGAATTCGGCAATGGGCTGGCCATTGACCGGGGATGTGTTGGTGAAGTACTGACCTTTGACAGGCGCGACGAACTCGCCGCCGATGTAGTTACCGTATTTAGCCTTGAACGAAACGATAGCGCCTTCAGTACCGGGGTGAGCGTAACGCATGATGAGTTCTCCTTGGCTTTTGTGCTTATTAGGGAGCCGCGCAAATTCGCGCTGGTACTTAAGCCTAGAGCAAAGGTTGGGCCATTGCCTTGCAGGGCCCGGAAATCAAGACTTTAGGAGGAGTTGGCCAGACAAACGGAGGGGCTGTGTGACGCTTGCGATACAGCGGGTGTGACAGTTTGTGCCAGATGCGAGACAGTCTGTGACCGGCAGGTCGCGCCAGCATTGCAAAGGCGGTTGGGCTGGAGGATGCTGGCTCCGACGGCGAGGCCATGGACGGAGCGCTTTTGTGGCAAGACTGCTTCTCTTGCAGGACTGTTTGGGTGACAAGACCGCTTTTGTGGCGAGGGAGCTTGCTCCCGCTGGACCGCGAAGCGGTCCCCCAAAGCCAATTCGGTCAGCCTGATACACCGCAAACTCAGGTTTTGGGGCTGCTGCGCAGCCCAGCGGGAGCAAGCTCCCTCGCCACAAGGTTGGGTGTTCACAGTTGGATATTCACCAGTTGCTCCAGTGAGGCAGATCCTTCGGGGAGAACAATAAAAAAATGCACAGCAACCACTTGAGTCGCCATGCCCAGCAAGTCCTGACGGTCACCCAGGGCAAGGCCCATTTGCAGGGCCCTGGCAGCGATCCGTCGATCGCCCGTTCCTGGCTGCGCTGCCTCGAGGACTATCACCTCGACCCGGCCCAGAACCTGGCGCCGACGGTGCTTGAGCATGGCCGGGTGCTGGAGAGCCGCGAGCGCTTGCAGCAAGTGCTGCACATCGCTGGCAATGAAATGACCAGCCTGCACCAGCAACTCTCCGGCGCCGGCCACGCGGTGCTGCTGACCGACGCCCGCGGCGTGATCCTCAACTGCGTCACCGCCCCCAGCGAACGGAAGATTTTCGAACGGGCCGGCCTCTGGCTCGGCGCCGACTGGAGCGAAGCCTGCGAAGGCACCAACGGCATCGGCACCTGCCTGGTGGAACGCCAGGCCCTGACCATTCACCAGGAAGAACACTTTCGTGGTCGACACACCGGCCTGACTTGCTCGGCCAGCCCGGTGTTCGATCCCCACGGCGAATTGCTGGCGGTGCTCGACGTGTCGTCGGCCCGGCCGGACGTGTCGCGCCAGAGCCAGTTCCACACCATGGCCTTGGTCAATCTCTCGGCGAAGATGATCGAGAGCTGCTACTTCCTGCGTTGCTTCGACAATCAATGGCTGCTGCGCTTCCACTTGCAGGCCGAGTCCGTAGGACTGTTCAGCGAAGGCTTGATGGCCTTCGACGGCGACGGGCGGATCTGCGCGGTCAATCAGAGCGCGCTCAATCTCTTGGGACATATTCGCGGAGGCTTGCTCGGTCAGCGGGTCGAGGACTTCTTCGACTGTTCACTGGACGAGTTGCTGGGCCGGGCCAGCGCCCAGGCCAGCGCCAGTTGGCCGTTGCGCACCCGTGACGGCCGGCATTTGTTCGCCGTGTTGCGTGGCCAGCCCCGCAGCGTGCCGGTGCCGGTCGCGCCGTTGCTCAAGGCCATCGAGCCCGCGCGGCTGCCGGGCATCTGCCTGGGCGACGCGGCGTTGCAGGAGCATTTTCGCAAGGCGCTGCGGGTCTACGAGCGCGATGTGCCGCTGCTGATCCAGGGTGAAACCGGCTCCGGCAAGGAGGCGTTCGCCAAGGCCGTGCACCACGCCAGCCAGCGCGCCGGGAAAAACTTCGTCGCCCTCAACTGCGCGGCCATCCCGGAAAGCCTGATCGAGAGCGAGCTGTTCGGTTATCGCGGCGGCAGTTTTACCGGCGCACGCAAGGAGGGCATGCGCGGCAAGCTGCAACAGGCCGACGGCGGTACGCTGTTCCTCGATGAAATCGGCGACATGCCCCTGGCCTTGCAGACGCGCTTGCTGCGGGTGTTGGAAGATCGCCAGGTGGTGCCCATCGGCGGCGAGCCCGAGCCGGTGAACGTGCGCATCATCAGCGCCACTCACCGGCAACTGCTCGACCGCGTTCGCGATGGCAGTTTTCGCGAAGATTTGTATTACCGCCTCAATGGCTTGGAAATCCCCCTCCCGGCGTTGCGCGAACGCAGTGACAAGTCGCAGTTGCTGGATTTCCTGTTGGCTGAAGAGAGCGGCGCCGAGCCGGTGTTCATCGACGAGCCGGCGCGCCAGGCATTGCTGGGTTTCGACTGGCCGGGCAACGTGCGACAACTGCGCAATGTGCTGCGCACCCTTGCCGCGTTGTGCGATGGCGGG
This sequence comes from Pseudomonas sp. CG7, assembly GCF_023701885.1. NCBI lineage: Bacteria > Pseudomonadati > Pseudomonadota > Gammaproteobacteria > Pseudomonadales > Pseudomonadaceae > Pseudomonas > Pseudomonas sp. CG7. The sequence continues at coordinate 8,719 of NZ_JABAEE010000073.1, forward strand.
CGGATTGGGCTGGAGGATTTGCCGGCGATGATCCGCCAGCGTCCGGTTACGCCGGTTGAAGCCCCGACTGAACACCCGCTGGCAGATGCCGAGCGCGTGGCATTGCTCGATGCGCTGGAACGCCAGCGCTGGCACATGACCCACACCGCCGAACAATTGGGCATCAGCCGCAATACCCTTTACCGCAAGCTGCGCAAACACGCGATTGCCCGCTGTGCCACTGACAATTGAACTGCTGACTGCTGACTGCTGACTGCTGACTGCTGACTGCTTGGCAACTGACTGCTTTTGTGGCGAGGGAGCTTGCTCCCGCTGGGCTGCGCAGCAGCCCCAAGCTTTTTTCCCACCCTGAAACCGAAGGCGACTGCTGCGCAGGCGAGCGGGAGCAAGCTCCCTCGCCACAAAAGCAGCCAGTAGCAAGCCGGGGTTGTGCGGTCAACTGTGGGAGCGAGCTTGCTCGCGAAGGGGCCTGTCCATTCAACATGGATGCAACCTGAACCACCGCTTTCGCGAGCAAGCTCGCTCCCACACTGGATCTCGGTGTGGGGCTCAAACACAAGGTGCGATTTTCCCCTCCCTACGCTAACCTGCGGCCATGTTTACGAGGTCGACTATGCACATCCATATTCTCGGTATTTGCGGCACTTTCATGGGTTCGATGGCGGTCCTGGCCAAGGAGCTGGGCCATCACGTGACCGGTTCCGACGCCAACGTCTACCCGCCGATGAGCACGCAGCTGGAGGCCCAGGGCATCGAGCTGACCCAAGGCTATGACCCGGCGCAACTGGACCCCGCACCGGACCTGGTGGTGATCGGCAACGCCATGTCCCGTGGCAACCCGGCGGTGGAGTACGTGCTCAACAAAGGCCTGCCCTACGTATCCGGGCCGCAATGGCTGGCCGATCACGTGTTGCAGGGCCGTTGGGTCCTGGCCGTGGCCGGCACCCATGGCAAGACCACCACCAGCAGCATGCTCGCCTGGGTGTTGGAGCACGCGGGCATGAGCCCGGGCTTCCTGATCGGTGGCGTGCCGCAGAATTTCTCGGTGTCGGCGCGCCTGGGTGGCACACCGTTCTTCGTGATCGAAGCCGATGAGTACGACAGCGCGTTTTTCGATAAGCGTTCGAAATTCGTCCACTACCGTCCACGCACGGCGATCCTCAACAACCTTGAGTTCGATCATGCCGACATCTTCCCCGATCTACCGGCCATCGAGCGGCAGTTCCACCACTTGGTGCGCATCATCCCCAGCGAAGGCCTGGTGATTCACCCGACCACCGAGCCGGCGTTGCAGCGCGTCATTGAAATGGGTTGCTGGACCCCGGTGCAGACCACCGGCGCGGGCGGTCAGTGGCAGGTGAAGTTGCTCAAGGATGACGGTTCGCAATTCGAAGTGATGTTCGAAGGCCAGTCCCAAGGCGTGGTCGAGTGGGACATGACCGGCCAGCACAACGTTGCCAATGCCTTGGCGACCCTGGCGGCAGCCCGTCATGTCGGCGTGGTGCCGTCCATGGGTATTGCCGCGTTGAGCGCGTTTAAAAGCGTGAAGCGGCGAATGGAGAAAGTCGCCGAGGTCAACGGCATCACCATTTATGACGACTTCGCCCACCACCCAACGGCCATCGCCACTACCCTCGACGGCCTGCGCAAGCGCATCGGTGACGCGCCGCTGGTGGCGATCATCGAGCCGCGTTCCAATTCCATGAAGCTCGGCGCCCACCGCGACGGCCTGCCGGAAAGCGTGGTCGATGCCGACCAGGTGATCTGGTACGCACCGGCCAACCTCGGCTGGGACCTCGGCGCCACCGCCGCGCTGTGCACGGTGCCGTCGATTGTCAGCGATTCCCTGGAGGGCATCATCGAGCGCGTGAAGAGCCAGGCCCAGCCCGGCACCCACGTGGTGATCATGAGCAACGGCGGCTTCGGCGGCCTGCACGGCAAACTCGCCGAGGCGCTGAAATGAGCAACGGCCCGGAACGCATCACGCTGGCGATGACCGGTGCGTCCGGCGCCCAGTACGGCTTGCGCCTGCTCGATTGCCTGGTGCGCGAGGACCGCGAAGTGCATTTCCTGATCTCCAAGGCCGCGCAACTGGTGATGGCCACCGAGACCGACGTGACCCTGCCGTCCAAGACCCAGATGATGCAGGCCTTCCTCACCGAATACACCGGTGCGGCGGCGGGGCAGATTCGTGTGTACGGCAAGGAAGACTGGATGTCGCCGGTGGCCTCGGGCTCCGGCGCGCCAGCAGCGATGGTGGTGGTGCCGTGTTCCACCGGGACGCTGTCGGCGATTGCCACCGGGGCCTGCAACAACCTCATCGAACGGGCGGCGGACGTCACGCTCAAGGAGCGCCGCCAGTTGATTCTGGTGCCGCGGGAAGCGCCGTATTCGAGCATTCACCTGGAGCACATGCTCAAACTGTCGAACATGGGCGTGACCATCCTGCCGGCGTCGCCGGGGTTCTATCACCAGCCGCAGACCATCGACGACCTGATCGATTTCGTGGTCGCGCGGATCCTCAATCTGCTGAACATTCCCCAGGACATGTTGCCCCGTTGGGGCGAGCATCATTTGAGCAGTGATGAATAAGCTGCTGATCGTGCTGCTGGCGCTGCAACTGACCGGCTGCGCCACCGCCCGCACCCTCGACGCGGCCAAGCCTGGCGCGCCGGTGGTCTACGCCGGCACGCGCCTGGACTTGTATGCCCTGAAGGGTGGCTGCTGCGCCAAGGACCGCTTTGGGGCCGAGGCGCCGAGTTACCCGGGCGTGGACCTGCCGGGGAGTGCGCTGTTGGATACCTTGTTGTTGCCGTTGTCGTTGTTCACGGCATTAGGTGTGGGATTTCAGGCCACGGGCGGGTTGTAACAAACACCACGGTGCCTTGATTTGCCCGGAACCTGTGGCGAGGGAGCTTGCTCCCGCTGGGCTGAAGCGGCCCCAAGCTTTTTCCCCTGAAATCCAAGGCGACTGCTGCGCAGTCGAGCGGGAGCAAGCTCCCTCGCCACAATGGGTGGCTGGCTTTGGATTGGTGGTGCGCCCATCGCGAGCAAGCTCGCTCCCACAGTGGACCGGGTTGGAACTCAATCCTTGTGGGAGCGAGCTTGCTCGCGATGGCTTCTGTCCAGGCACCACAGGGCTATTTGCCAAGCCTGCGCACCTCATCCGACTCCACCACCCGCACCCCCTCCTGTTCTTCCAGCGCCAGACGCCACATGGCCCGGGCCAGTTGGCAGGCTTCGATGCCATGGTATTTGCCGGGGATCAGCTTCGACAACGGCCCGGCCAGTTGCTCGGCCAGGCGCGGTTCGACGCGGTCGCCCAGCAGCAGGGAAGGGCGGCAAATGGTCAGTTGCGGCCAGCCCTGGGCCTTGAGGGCCGCCTCCATCTCACCCTTGACCCGGTTGTAGAAGAGCGATGACTTGGCATCGGCCCCCAACGCGCTGATCACCACCAAATGCCGTGCGCCCAGTTCCCGGGCGCGCTTGGCAAACGCCAGGACCAGGTCCAGGTCCACCGCGCGGAAGGCTTGCTCGGAGCCGGCTTTCTTGAGGGTGGTGCCAAGGCAGCAAAAGGCAATGTCGACCTGGCCACTGAGTTGTGGCAGCACCTGGGCCGGCGCCCCTACCGGGTTTTCCAAGTGTGGATGCTCGGCCAGTGGCCGGCGTGAAGGCGCCAATACACGGGTGATGGTCGGCTCGTTGAGCAGCCGGTCCAGTAGGTGTTCCCCGGTCAATCCGGTCGCACCGGCGAGCAAAACATGCTGAGGCGTCAAGTACATAGTGTTTCCCCCTTGATACGGTTCAGCTTAGTTGCTCTTTGTCGCCTCGTCGTTCAATGCCGCACTTTGCAATGCTTTTCGCGCCTGCTGCTTGCGCAGCAATTGCCAGTGGGACAGGACCGTCCTTGGCGCCCAGATCTGCGGTTCCGAGGCTTCGAAGTTGTCTGCCTGCTCGCGCTCGGCAACGATGCCCTTGGCCCGTTTGAAGGCCTGCTCCAGGTCGTCGGTCTGGTTCAGTGCCTGGGCGAACAGGGCATCGCCGAAATAGGTGAAGTTGGCTTCCTCGGAGCAGCCGAAGGACACCCGGTCGGCCCGGGAGGCGGTCATGATCAGCGTGCGTTCGTCCTTGAGCGCCGGGATGAAACCGCCGGAATAACAGGCCGAGATCACCACAATCTTGTCGCGATTCTTCAGTGGTGCGAGGACCACCGCCAGTTCGTCGGCGGGCAGGGCGGCCAGTTCCATGCGCGGCTGGTCGAGCACCAGTTCGTGCTCGCTGGTGCCGTGGCTGGTCAGGTAGATGAAAATCAGGTCTTCCGGGCCGCTGCGTTCGGCCAGGGTGGCGGCGGCGCGGCGCAGGCTTTCACGGCTGGCCATGGGCCGGTCGCCGAGGTGGTCGCGGTGGTTCACCAGGCGGATCTGCCCGAACGCGCCAAAGCGGCTGGCGAGCATGTTGGCGACATAGTCGGATTCGCGCAGGAACACGCTTTGCTTGCCGTCGCCGCCCAGGGTCAGGCTGTACAGCTCCACCGCCGGGGTCGAGGCCGGGATGTTCGCCAGGGCATCCTCCAGCAGGCGGCCCTGGGCCAGCAGGCCGAGTTCGAGCACATCCGGCAGCAGCCTGCCGTCGGCGTCGCGCACCCGTTGGCCGTTGGCCCAGGTGCCGCTTTGCACCGTGCCATCGGTGAGCACCAGGGTGCCGCGCCCATGATAGCTGTCGGCCTCGAACTGGCCAATGTAGAAACTGCCGTCGGGCAGGTTCAGGCGGCCCTCGCCGGTAAAGCGCCAATCATTGAATCGACCGAGGTAGTGGCTGCCGTCGGCGCCGATCAGTTCGCCCTTGCCGGTCAGTGCGCCGTCCTTGAACTGGCCGATCCAGACATCGCCGTCGGCATTTTCGTAGCGACCGCGACCGTTGAGCTGGTTGTTCCGGAAACCGCCAATGTAGACATCGCCTTCGGCACTGTTGAAGGTGCCTTTGCCTTGTAGTTGCCCATCGACAAAGTGCCCGGTGAACTGGTTGCCGCTGGCGTCGAAGCGCTGGCCTTCACCGTTGGGCTTGCCGTTGACGAAGGGGCCCTGGTACTGGCTGCCGTCGTCGAGTTCCAAGCGTCCGAGGCCGGAATAGCGGTCGGCCTTGATTTCGCCCCGGTAGGTCATGCCGTTTTCCTTGAGCGTCCCTTCACCGTCCCGTCGCCCCAGCTTGAAGCCGCCGGTGTAGCTGCTGGTGGGTGTGGTCAGGCTGCCCTGGCCATGAAACAGGCCCTGGTGGAACTGGCCGCGATAGACCTCGCCGTTGCTGCCATGCCATTCCCCGGTGCCGTGCCATTGACCCTTGTCGAACTGCCCGGCGTACCAACTGCCGTTGGGGTAGTCGATGCGCCCCTGGCCCTGCAGCAGCCCGTCCACCAGGTCGCCACGGTAGCGGCCGCCGTCGGGCAGGCGCGCGTCGGGAGGCAGCGGCGATTCGCCGGCGCCACAGGCGGTGAGCAACAGGGTCAGGGTCAGTGGGACGAGTAAGCGCATAACGGGATCCAGGTCATCAGGCCACGAGTATGCCGCAGCTTTGGCTCCCGGATATAGAGAAGCGATGCGAAACTGCCTGGACGGTTTCGCATGTGCGCAGGTTTACACGAAGCAGAGCGACAGCGGCTCGGCGATGTAGGCCGGTTTTTCCGAACCTTCGATTTCCAGGGTGGCGGTGGCCTTGAGCAGCCATTGGCCGGGTTTTTTCTCGGTGACTTCCACCAGGTCGACCTTGAGCCGGACCTTGGAATCGACCTTCACCGGATGGATGAAGCGCACGCTGTCCAGCCCGTAGTTGACGACCATCTTCACGCCCTCGGGCAGGATCAGGATGTCTTCCATCAACTTGGGCATCAGCGACAGCGACAGGAAACCGTGGGCGATGGTGCTGCCGAACGGGGTCTGCGCGGCCTTGACCGGATCGACGTGGATGAACTGAAAGTCGCCAGTGGCTTCGGCGAACAGGTTGATGCGGTCCTGGTCGATGGTAAGCCAATCGGAACGTCCAAGTTCCTGGCCGACATAATCTTTGAGCGCTGCAACGGGGACGTAGGGCATTGAGACTCTCCTTGGGTTCATCGTTTTTACTTTTTCTGGAGCGGGGATTTTGCGTCCCCGGAAAACCACTGTAGATCAACATGGCGGGCCGGGAAGGTCATCGACCATGCTTTTTACGAATGCCGAACCATAGCGCGGGCATGCTTATAATGCCGGCGCATTCTTTGCAATTCGGTTCATTCAACGTGCGTGTTCGATTGTGGCGAGGGAGCTTGCTCCCGCTGGGCTGCGCAGCGGCCCCATTTTATGAGCGCTTCGCACTCAAGCGGGAGCAAGCTCCCTCGCCACAGAATCATGTCGTGAACCGAATTGGCGCGTTCATTGGGGCTGTTGCGGGGGGATAGAGCGGATGTTGCTACGGGGCCTGACCTGGCTGGTGCTGTTTCAATTGCTGGGCACTGCGATCAATCATTTGTTCCTGCCGGTACTGCCGGGGCCGATCATTGGCCTGCTGTTGCTGCTGGGGTATCTGGTGATGCGCGGCGAAGTCAGCGAGCCGTTGAACCTGGCCGCCGGCAGTCTGCTGCGTTACCTGCCGTTGCTGCTGGTGCCGCCTGCGGTAGGGGTGATGGTCTACGCCGGGGCGATTGCCGCCGATTTCTGGGCCATCGTTGGCGCGTTGACCTTGTCCCTGGTGCTGTCCGTGGCGCTGACGGGCGTGCTGATGCAGCGCCTGGCCCGTCGCCACGTCGCCGCTCCGGAGGACAGCCAATGATGCTCGATTGGCAGGGCGCCTGGACCTCGGTCATCCATCATCCGCTGTTCGGCATTGGCATAACCCTGGGCGCCTACCAACTGGTGCTGGCGGCGTACGAAAAGACCCGCTGGGTGTTCCTGCAACCGGTGCTGATGTCGATGGTGCTGTTGATCGGCGTGCTGGGGGGCTGTGGCATCGGTTATGCCGAGTACCGCAAGAGCACCGAGATCCTCAGCATCCTGCTGGGCCCGGCCACGGTCGCCCTGGCGGTGCCGCTGTATTTGAACCTGCGACGGATCCGGCAGTTGTTCTGGCCGATTTTTACTACGCTGGTGATAGCCGGGGTGTTTGCCACGGGCTCTGCAGTGGTGTTGGGCTGGGCCTTTGGCGCCGAGCACATGATCCTGATGACCATGGCGCCCAAGTCGGTGACTTCGCCGATCGCCATGCTGGTGGCCGAGCAGATCGGCGGCGTGGCGGCCATGGCGGCAGTGTTCGTGTTGATCACCGGGGTGCTCGGGGCGATTCTCGGCCCGAGTATTCTGACCCGGTTGGGTGTCCATAGCCCTGAGGCCCGAGGCATGGCCCTGGGGTTGGCGGCCCATGCGGTGGGCACGTCGGTGGCGTTGCAGGAAAGCGAGGAGTCGGGTGCCTTCGCGGCGCTGGCAATGAGTCTGATGGGCGTGGCCACGGCGGTGTTGCTGCCGTTGGTGGTGTCGATGACGGTTTAAGGAATTGGTTATGAGCTTGCCGCTTTTCCCGTTGAACACCGTGCTGTTCCCCGGTTGCATCCTCGACTTGCAGATTTTCGAGGCGCGTTACCTCGACATGATCGGGCGCTGCATGAAAAAGGGCGAAGGCTTTGGTGTGGTGTGCATCCTCGATGGCGAGGAAGTCGGCGTCGCGCCTGAAGGTTATGCGCGGGTCGGTTGTGAGGCGCTGATTACCGATTTTTCCCAGCAGGACAATGGCTTGCTGGGGATTCGCGTGCAGGGCGGACGGCGTTTTCTGGTGCACAGCAGCAGTGTCCAGGCCGATCAACTCACGGTGGCCGAGGTCGAGTGGCTGGAAGACGAGCCGGAACAACCGCTGCAAGACGAAGATGCCGACCTGGTGGCGCTGCTCAAGGCCCTGGCCGAGCACCCGATGGTCGAGGCGCTGAACATGGGCACCGAAGCCACCGGCCAGCAATCGCTGGCCAATCAACTGGCCTACCTGTTGCCATTCAATGAGCTGGACAAGATCGACCTGCTGCAACTCGATGATCCCCAGCAGCGGTTGGATGCGATCCAGGCGTTGCTCGATGAGTTGCAGGGCGAACTGTTCGCCTGATCCCTCACTGATAGGGCTGGCCCCTGTGGGAGCGAGCTTGCTCGCGATAGCGGTGGATCAGCTGCGTCAATGTTGAATGTGCCGCCGCCATCGCGAGCATGCTCGCTCCCACAATGGTTTTATGTTGATTGCGGGATTGATGTTCGCCACAGCCTCCTGTGGGAGCGAGCTTGCTCGCGAAAGCGGTGGGTCAGCTTGCATCAAGGGTGACTGTGCCGCCGTCTTCGCGAGCAGGCTCGCTCCCACAGGGGATCTTCAGTGCCCACAAATAGTGTGTTCAATAGGCATACCGCAACATCGCATGGGGCAAGTGCCGCAGGGCGAAGAAGCTGAACGCCGCCGTCAGCGCCGGCAGGACCAGCCACCAGACTTTCGGTGGCATGGCCGGCAGCAGGGTCTGGCGCTGGCTCAGCCATAGGGCGGCGGCACAGATGCTGGCGGCGAGCATCGCCCCGGCGACGATGTCGCTCGGCCAATGCGCTCCCAGGTAGACCCGCGACAGGGCGATGGCCAAGGCCGGCAAGCAGCCCAGCAACAGCCAGGTCAGGCGCAGGCGTGGCGGTTGGCCGCGGCCGGCCAGCACGGCGAGGGACAGGAACAGCGCGAATGCCCCGGAAGAGTGGCCGCTGGGCATGCTGTAGCTGGTCAGTGGGTCGGTGAGGATTTCCGGGCGCACCCGGGCAAAGAAGTGTTTGCAGCCGGTATTGGCCAGGGCGGTGAACAGCATCGTGCCGCCGGCAAAGATCGCCTGGCGCCATTGCCGTGCCAACAGCAGCAGCGCGGTCACCAAGCTGCAGACAATCAACATGTAGCGGAATTCGCCGATCAGGGTGAAGGTCACGGCGATTTCATCCAGCGTCGCGCTGCGATGCTCCTGGACCAGGGCCATCAAGCCTTGGTCGAACGCCGTCAGGTAGCGAAAGCCGATGAACAGGCCGCTCAGGATCACCAGGCCGATGCCGGCGATCAGCGCCGTGGCATGGCGATGGCGACGCAGGGTGCTGTTGACGCTCAGTCCGATCATCACCGCGATGCTGCCGATGACCACGCCGGCCTGGGGCCAGAAACCCTCGGGCAGCGGCAGGCGAAACGCCGCCCCGGTGGCCCAGCCCGGCAACAGGTACGCCACGGTCCAGCCGGCGGCGGCCAACACGCTGACGGCGGCGAAGCGCGGGAACGGCATGTCGCACATGCCGGCCACCATCGGCAACATGGGCCGCAGCGGGCCGATAAAGCGGCCCACCAGCAGGCTGGCGATGCCGTAGCGCTGGAAATAGCTTTCCGCCGCGCTCATCCATTCCGGGTGCTGCCGCAGCCCCGGCAGGCGCCGGATGTTCTGGTGGAACTGCCGGCCGAGTAAATACGACACCAAGTCCCCCAGCAGGCCTCCGAGCAGCCCCAGCAGCAGCGTCTCGCCCAAGGACAACGCGCCGCTGCCGGCCAGCACCGCAATCGCAAACAACAGCACCGTGCCCGGCACGATCAACCCGGCGATGGCCAGGCATTCCACGCAAGCAACGACAAAAACCGCCACCGCCAGCCATTGCGGGTTGACGGTCAGCCAGGCGGTGATGCTATCGAGCCATGGGCCCATAAGAACAACTCCATTGAATAGTGATGGGCATGCAGTTTTTTACATGGGGTTCTGTTGCGAACACAAAACCTGTGACCACTGAAGCTCAACTGTGGGAGCGAGCTTGCTCGCGATAGCGGTGTGTCAGTCGCCATTTAATTCACAGGCCCGACGCCATCGCGAGCAAGCTCGCTCCCACAAGGGGCCCCAGGGTCATGCAGTGTTTGTGTTCATGAAAGCAAAAAATAATCCCGCCCTTCGACCTGTCCGCGCCGCAACGGGTTGCGGGTGCACCAAGGGGCGTAGGCAGCGTCGACGAAGCGGTAGGGCAAATGCTCGTCCCGTCCCAGGGGAATGCCCAGGCGGGTGGTCTGGATCGCATTGACCGTTGGCACGCCGACGTCTTCCACCAACAAGCGCTCGGGGTCGAAGCGCTTGGCGTCCCAGTCCGGCACTTTCAGCCCCAAAGCTTTGCACAACAGGGTCTGGCCGGCACAGAGTTTTTGCGGTGTGCGTGGCCGGCCTTGGGCGTCGGGGTTGTTCAACAGCATCTGCGCCAGGCTCGCCGGCCCCGAAACGGCATCGACCCACGGGTAGGCCGACTTGATCAACACCGCGTTGCCCGGGCCCTGGGCACTGAAGTTCAGCGAATCGCCGCCCCGGGCGTAGTACATATAGATGTGCCCGCCATCCAGAAACAAAGCCTTACGTTTTTCCGTGTAGCCCAGGGAGGCGTGGCTGCCTTTTTCGGCGAAGTAATACGCCTCGGTCTCGATGATCCGCGCGCTGAGCCACAGGTCGCCGACCTTGTGGCGGATGACTTTGCCCAGCAGGTCCTTGGCAAGCACCTGGGCGTCGCGATCGAAAAAGGCGTGGGGCAGGGCGTTGGGCGATGGCAAATCGGTCATGGCGATAGACGAAGTGAGGCCAAAGGAAGCGCGAGGATAGCAATGGAAAGCTTAATCACCGCTGAACACTCGTTTCAACCGTAATGCCGTTCACTTAGGAAAAATGATGACCCAGTGGCGAGGGAGCTTGCTCCCGCTCGGCTGCGAAGCAGCCGTAAACCGGCGGGTGCGGTGTGTCTGATACGCCACAATTGGCAGGTTTTGGGGCCGCTTCGCGGCCCAGCGGGAGCAAGCTCCCTCGCCACGGGTTTGTCGATTGCCTTAAGTGAACAGCATTGCGCTTCAACCGGCTGTTTATGGCTGTTTTGCTTCTCCGCCGGTCACCACTGCGAGTCCATGCTGTTAGTCGAGGGTTACGACAGCTATAATCTGCCGCTTTCCCCATCGCCAAGACCACACAGACCATGACTGAGTCCGTTCTTGACTACATGACCCGCCTGGGTCGCGCCGCTCGCGAAGCGTCGCGCATCATCGGCCGGGCCAGCACCGCGCAGAAAACCCGCGCCCTGCAGGCCGCCGCCAATGCGCTGGACGCTGCGCGCGCCGAGTTGTCCGCTGCCAACGAGCTGGACCTGGCCGCCGGCCGGGCCAACGGTCTGGAGCCGGCCATGCTCGAGCGCCTGGCGCTGACTCCGGCCCGCATCGACGGCATGAGCGTCGGTCTGCGCCAGGTCGCGGCCCTGCCGGACCCGGTCGGGGCGATTCGCGACATGAGCTACCGCCCGTCGGGCATCCAGGTCGGCAAGATGCGCGTGCCCCTGGGCGTGGTCGGGATCATCTACGAGTCGCGGCCGAACGTGACCATCGACGCCGCGAGCCTGTGCCTGAAGTCCGGTAACGCAACCATCCTGCGGGGCGGCTCCGAGGCCATCCATTCCAACCGTGCAATTGCCGCCTGCATCCAGCGCGGCCTGGCCGAGGCCGATCTGCCGGCGGCCGTGGTGCAAGTGGTGGACACCACCGACCGCGCCGCAGTTGGCGCGTTGATCACCATGCCCGAGTTCGTCGATGTCATCGTGCCGCGCGGCGGCAAGGGCCTGATCGAACGGGTCAGCCGTGACGCCCGGGTGCCGGTGATCAAGCACCTGGACGGCATCTGCCACGTCTACGTCAGTGCCCACGCCGAATTGCCGAAGGCCCAGCGCATCGCCTTCAACGCCAAGACCTACCGCTACGGTATCTGCGGCGCGATGGAAACCCTGCTGGTGGACCAGGCCGTTGCCCAGGACTTCCTGCCGTCGATGGCTGCCCAGTTCCGCGAAAAAGGCGTCGAACTGCGCGGTTGCGAGCGCACCCGGGCAATCATCGAGGCCGTCGCGGCCACGGCAGAAGACTGGGACACCGAATACCTGGCGCCGATCCTGTCGATCCGCGTGGTCGACGGGCTGGACCAGGCCATCGAACACATCATCCGCCACGGCTCGCACCACACCGATTCCATCGTCAGTGAGCACCAGGGCGAAGCCCGGCGTTTCGTGGCCGAAGTGGATTCGGCGTCGGTGATGATCAACACCCCGACCTGCTTCGCCGATGGCTTTGAATACGGATTGGGTGCCGAGATCGGCATTTCTACTGATAAGCTGCACGCCCGCGGCCCGGTGGGCCTGGAAGGCCTGACCTGCGAGAAATACATCGTGGTCGGTGACGGCCAGTTGCGCGGACAGGAGTCGGTCTGACTTGGGCGACCTCGAACCGCCGGCCCCTGTGCCGACGACAACCCCGGCCCGGCGCATCGGTATCCTGGGCGGCACGGTCGACCCGGCGCACATCGGCCATTTGCGCGGTGCGCTGGAAGTCGCCGACGCCCTGGCCCTCGATGAGCTACGCCTGACGCCCAGCGCCCGGCCGCCTCACCGGGATACGCCGCAGGTGTCGGCCCGGGATCGCCTGGCGATGGTCGAGTGCGCGGTGGCCGGTGTGGCACCGCTGGTGGTGGACGCCCGCGAATTGCAGCGGGACAAACCGTCCTACACCATTGATACCCTGGAGCTGATGCGCGCCGAACTGGCCGTTGATGCCCAGGTTTTCCTGCTTCTGGGCTGGGACGCATTTTGCGGCCTGCCCACTTGGCATCGCTGGGAAGAGTTGCTCCAGCATTGCCACATCCTGGTGTTGCAACGCCCGGATGCCGACAGCGAGCCGCCGGATGCCTTGCGCAACCTGCTGGCGGCCCGCTCGGTGAGCGACCCGCTGGCCCTGAAAGGGCCGAGCGGACAGATTGCATTCGTCTGGCAGACGCCGCTCGCGGTATCCGCCACCCAGATCCGTCAACTGCTGGCCAGCGGTAAGTCGGTACGTTTCCTGGTGCCCGACGCGGTCCTGGCCTACATCGATGCGCACGGGCTCTACCGTGCGTCGAACTGAAAAAGGCGCGCTTCAAGGCACGTGAATGCGTGTAGCGAAGCGCCCGAACATACGAGCAAAACGAGTTTTATATGACTGACAAAGACGTAAACAAAGTAAAGCGCAAGGGCACGTTCAAGAGCGCCCCGCTGCCTGTAGAAGTCCACACCGGCGTTGCGCTGGTTGGCGAAGAGCTGGTCAAGGTGGCCGTGGCAGCCCTGGAAGACGTCAAGGCCCAGGACATCCAGGTGATCGACGTTCGTGACAAGCAGAGCATCACGGACTACATGATCATCGCCACCGGTACCTCCAACCGCCAGATCGGCGCGATGCTGGACAAGGTCCGCGAAGCGGTCAAGGCCCAGGGCGTCAAGCCATTGGGTGAAGAAGGCAAGGGCGACAGCGACTGGGTCCTGTTGGACATGGACGATGTCATCGTGCACATGATGACCGCCTCGGCGCGCCAGTTCTATGACCTGGAACGCCTGTGGGCCGGTGCCGAGCAGAGCCGTTCGGCCAGCGCTGCGCACCACAGCCCGGAAAACCCCCATGAGCACTTCACCAAGCTCAACAAAGACCAGCAATAAGGGACCGCTGTGCGACTGCGCCTGATCGCCGTCGGTTCTCGCATGCCCAAGTGGGTGGAAGAAGGCTGGCATGAATATGCCAAGCGTCTTCCGTCCGAGCTGGCCCTGGAACTGGTGGAAATTCCGCTCAACACCCGTGGCAAGAACGCCGACGTGGCGCGCTTCATCCGCCAGGAAGGCGAAGCCATGCTGGCCAAGGTCGGGCCGAACGAGCGCATCGTCACCCTCGAAGTCCCCGGCAAGCCCTGGAGCACCGAGCAACTGGCGGTGGAGCTCGATCGCTGGCGATTGGACGCGCGCACGGTCAACTTCATGGTCGGTGGCCCGGAAGGGCTGGCGCCGGAAGTCTGTGCCCGGGCGGACCAGCGCTGGTCGTTGTCGCCGTTGACGTTGCCGCACCCGCTGGTGCGGATCCTGATCGGCGAACAGCTGTATCGTGCCTGGACAGTCCTGTCCGGGCACCCTTACCACAAGTAATCCTGCCCTCATGCCCCAGCCGATCCGCATCAAGGACCACGAAAAAGACGCCCGCCTGGTGCGTGGTCGCGTCGTGTTCGGCGCTATTGCGGTGGTGACGCTGATTGGCGTGCTGATCGCGCGGTTGTATTTCCTCCAGGTGATCCAGTACGAGTATCACTCGACCTTGTCGGAGAGCAACCGCGTACACGTACAGCCGATTCCGCCGACCCGCGGGCTGATTTTCGACCGCAATGGCGTGGTGGTGGCGGATAACCGGCCCAGCTTCAGCCTGAGCATGACCCGCGAGCGTTCCGGCGACTGGCAGAAAGTCCTCGACGTGATCGTCGAAGTGCTGCAGTTGACGCCTGAGGACCGGGCGATCTTCGAGAAGCGCATGCGCCAGGGCCGGCGTCCCTTCGAGCCGGTGCCGATCATGTTCGAGCTGACCGAAGAACAGATCGCCCTGATCGCGGTGAACCAGTTCCGCCTGCCGGGCGTCGAGGTGGTGGCGCAGTTGGTGCGGCATTATCCCCAAGGGCCGCACTTTGCCCACTCGGTCGGCTACATGGGGCGGATCAACGAGAAAGAGCTCAAGACCCTCGACCCGGTCAACTACAGCGGCACCCACCACATCGGCAAGACCGGTATCGAGCGTTTCTACGAGGCCGAGCTGCATGGGCAGGTGGGTTACGAGGAAGTCGAGACCAATGCCCGCGGCCGCGTATTGCGCGTGCTCAAGCGCACCGACCCGATTCCCGGCAAGGACATCGTGCTGAGCCTGGACATCAAGTTGCAGGAAGCCGCCGAAGCGGCGCTGGGCGGCCGGCGCGGAGCGGTGGTGGCGCTGGACCCGAACACCGGCGAAGTGCTGGCGATGGTCAGCCAGCCAAGTTTCGACCCGAACCTGTTCGTCACCGGCATCAGTTTCAAGGCCTATGCCGAGCTGCGGGATTCCATCGACCGGCCGCTGTTCAACCGTGTGCTGCGCGGCCTCTACCCGCCGGGCTCGACCATCAAGCCGGCCGTGGCGATTGCCGGGTTGGATGCGGGCGTGGTCACCGCGTCGAGCCGGGTCTACGACCCGGGGTATTACCAACTGCCGAACTACGACCACAAGTACCGCAACTGGAACCGCACCGGTGACGGCTACGTGGACCTGGAAACGGCGATCATGCGCTCCAACGACACCTACTTCTACGACCTGGCCCACAAGCTGGGGATCGATCGGTTGTCGTCCTACATGAACAAGTTCGGCCTCGGTCAGAAAGTCTCCCTGGACATGTTCGAGGAGTCGCCCGGCCTGATGCCGTCCCGGGAATGGAACCGGGCGACCCGCCGCCAGGCCTGGTTCCCGGGCGAAACCCTGATCCTGGGGATCGGCCAGGGCTACATGCAGGCAACGCCCTTGCAACTGGCCCAGGCCACGGCGCTGGTGGCGAGCAAGGGCAAGTGGTATCGCCCGCACCTGGCCAAGACCATCGAAGGCCAGAAACCAGTGGACCCGGACCCGATGCCGGACATCATCCTGCGCAATCCGGCGGACTGGCAGAGGGTCAACAACGGTATGCAGGCGGTGATGCACGGCGCCCGAGGCACCGCGCGCAAGGCAGCCCTCGGCGCGCAATACCGGATTGCCGGCAAGAGTGGTACGGCCCAGGTCGTCGCCATCAAGCAGGGCGAGAAGTACGACCGCTCCAAGGTCCAGGACCGCCACCGCGACCACGCCTTGTTCGTCGGTTTTGCGCCAGCCGAGAACCCGAAGATCGTCGTGTCGGTGATGGTCGAGAACGGTGAATCCGGTTCCGGCGTCGCCGCGCCGGTGGTGCGCCAGATCATGGACGCCTGGTTGCTGGATGAGCACGGCCAGCTCAAGCCTGAATACGCAAGCCCCATCACTGCGGAGGCTACGGCCCGTGAAGAATAATTTCGACCGGATCCTGTCCAGCGAAGACGTGATGCGCCGCCGTGCCACCTTGCTGCAGCGCATGCACATCGATGGCCCGTTGCTGATCCTGCTGCTGACCCTGGCCGCCGGCAGCCTGTTCGTGCTGTATTCGGCCAGCGGCAAGAGCTGGGACTTGCTGGCCAAGCAGGCCACCTCGTTCGGCATCGGCCTGGTGTCGATGATCGTCATCGCCCAGCTCGAGCCGCGGTTCATGGCGCGCTGGGTGCCGGTGGCCTACATCGTCGGCGTCGGTTTGCTGGTGGTGGTGGACATCATGGGCCACCACGCCATGGGCGCCACCCGCTGGATCAACATTCCCGGGGTCATCCGCTTCCAGCCTTCGGAATTCCTCAAGATCATCATGCCGGCGACCATTGCCTGGTACCTGTCCAAGCGCTCGTTGCCGCCACAGCTCAAGCATGTATGTGTCAGCCTGTTGCTGATCGGCATCCCGTTCATCCTCATCGTGCGCCAGCCGGACCTCGGCACCTCGCTGCTGATCCTGGCCGGCGGCGCCTTCGTGCTGTTCATGGGCGGGTTGCGCTGGCGCTGGATCCTCAGCGTGATCGCCGCCGCCGTGCCGGTGTCGGTGGCCATGTGGTATTTCGTGATGCACGACTACCAGAAGCAGCGCGTCCTGACCTTCCTCGACCCGGAAAGCGATCCGCTGGGCTCCGGCTGGAACATCATCCAGTCCAAGGCCGCCATCGGTTCCGGCGGCGTATTCGGCAAGGGCTGGCTGATGGGCACCCAGTCGCACCTGGACTTTTTGCCGGAAAGCCACACCGACTTCATCATCGCCGTGATGGGCGAGGAGTTCGGCCTGGTGGGCATCTGCGTGCTGCTGCTGATCTATTTATTGCTGATCGGCCGGGGGCGGGTGATCACCGCCCAGGCCCAGACATTGTTCGGCAAGTTGCTCGCGGGCAGCCTGACCATGACGTTTTTTGTTTATGTTTTCGTCAACATCGGTATGGTCAGTGGCCTGTTGCCGGTCGTGGGGGTGCCGTTGCCTTTCATTAGCTACGGAGGAACTTCGCTGGTGACACTACTGTCAGCGTTTGGGGTTTTGATGTCGATTCATACGCATCGCAAGTGGATCGCGCAGGTTTGAATAAGGTGAAGAGTTCAATGCAAGCAATGCGTGGCTGGTCGACGCGATGTGCGCCGTGGATCGGCCTGGTCGGCTTCCTGGGCAGTGCGTCGCAGGCCTTGGCCGGTGAATACGAAGGCTCGCCACAGGTGGCCGAATTCGTCGGCGAGATGACCCGCGACTACGGTTTCGCCGGTGAACAACTGATGGGGGTGTTTCGCGAGGCCGAGCGCAAGCAGTCGATCCTCGACGCGATCTCCCGGCCCGCCGAGCGGGTCAAGCAGTGGAGCGAGTACCGGCCGATGTTCATCACCGAGGCGCGTGTCGCCCGGGGCGTGGACTTCTGGCGCCAGCACGAGGCGGCCCTGGCCCGTGCCGAGCAGGAATACGGCGTGCCGGCCCAGTTCATTGTGTCGATCATTGGCGTCGAGACCTTCTTTGGCCGCAACACCGGGAATTTCCGGGTGATCGACGCGTTGTCGACCCTGGGCTTCGATTACCCGCCGCGTGCCGAGTTCTTCCGCAAGGAGCTGCGCGAATTCCTGCTGCTGGCCCGTGAAGAACAGGTCGATCCGCTGACGCTGAAGGGCTCCTACGCCGGGGCCATGGGCCTGCCGCAATTCATGCCCAGCAGTTTCCGCGCCTACGCGGTGGACTTCGATGGCGACGGCCACATCAATATCTGGACCAACCCGACCGATGCCATTGGCAGTGTCGCCAGTTATTTCAAGCGGCACGGTTGGGAACCCGGCCAGCCGGTGGTCAGCCGCGCCGATGTGCGCGGCGAGCAAGTGGACCAGGGCCTGACCGAGGGCATCGAGCCGACGAAAACCGTCGGGGAGTTGCGGGCGTTGGGCTGGTCGAGTCATGATGCGCTGCGTGACGACATGCCGGTCACCGCGATGCGCCTGGAAGGCGAACAGGGCCCCGAATACTGGATGGGCCTGAAGAATTTCTACGCGATTACGCGTTATAACCGCAGCGTGATGTACGCCATGGCCGTATATCAACTGTCTGAAGAGCTGGTCAAAGCACGGGGCGTCAAATAATGCGGGCATTGCCTACCTATCAACCCCTGAAAACCAAGCCTTTCAAGCTGGTGGCGCTGGCCGCGCTGTCGCTGCTGGTCGTCAGTTGTTCGACCAGCCGCGCGCCGGTCCAGAAAAACACCACCGCCGTGCGCGCCACGCCGGGCCTGGACATCAACCGGGCCCACAAGGACGGCGCGCCGTGGTGGGACGTGGACGTCTCGCGCATTCCCGACGCCACGCCGACCCTGCACACCGGCCCCTACAAGGCCAACCCCTATACGGTGCTGGGCAAGACCTATTTCCCGATGGCCGAGTCCAAGCGCTACGTGGCCTCGGGCACGGCATCCTGGTACGGCACCAAGTTCCACGGCCAGAACACCGCCAACGGCGAAGTGTACGACCTGTACGGCATGAGCGCGGCCCACAAGACCTTGCCGCTGCCCAGCTATGTGCGGGTGACCAACCTGGACAACAACAAGACGGTGATACTGCGGGTCAACGACCGTGGGCCGTTCTATTCCGACCGCATCATCGACCTGTCGTATGCGGCGGCAAAAAAGCTGGGTTACGCTGAAACCGGCACCGCCCGGGTCAAGGTCGAAGGCATCGACCCGCAGGAATGGTGGGCCCAACGTGGCCGTCCGGCGCCGTTGATGCTCAACGAGCCGAAAGTGGCGCAAAATGCCGCGCCCACCGTGACGGCGTCCACCGGCACGGTCGAGCAGTGGACACCGCCGCCGCAGCAACACGCCGCGGCCGTGCTGCCAGTGCAGATCGATGCAAAAAAAAACGCTTCTGCAACAGCGTCTGGCCAGTTTCTGCAAGTGGGCGCGTTCGCCAACCCGGACGCTGCCGAGCTGCTGAGGTCGAAGCTCAGCTCGATGGTGAGCGCCCCGGTGTTCATCAGCTCGATCGTGCGCAACCAGCAGACACTGCATCGGGTGCGCCTGGGGCCGATCGGTTCTCCGGGTGAAGTCCAGAAGGTGCAGGACAGTGTGCGCCTGGCCAATCTCGGTTCGCCGAGCCTGGTCACTGCTGAGTAATTGATTGAGGCCCGCTTGCGGTTGGAGCGGGTCAGGTTGTTGGCTCCATGAATAACAAAAGCCCGGCAAGGGCAGTGAGTGAGCAACTTAAATACGCGGCAGCCCGAGGGTTTGTATGAAAAGTCGCCGAGCGGCGATCAGGCAAGGCGAAAACAGGCGAGGAAGCGGAGTTGACTGGTTGTCAATGAGCATTCCGAGCCTGTTTTCAACGCAGCATGATCGTCGCGCAGGCACTTTTCATACAAAGCCTGAGGTTGCCTGTTTTAGTTCTGCCTTCGGGCAGTCCCATTAGCGATTTCGAGAGACGGATGAACATCACCACCTTTGCCAAACGCCTTTGCCTGCTAGTCCCGCTGCTTCTCTCACCGGCCGCGTTCGCGGTCGAGATGATGCCGGCGCCCCCTCAATTGGCTGCTAAATCCTTTGTGCTGATGGATGCCAGCAGCGGCGAGGTGCTGGTGGAGAACAACGGTGACCCGCGTCTGCCACCGGCCAGCCTGACCCAGCTGATGACCGCCTACATCGCGACCCTGGAAATCCGTCGTGGCCAGATCGGTGAAAACGATCCGGTGACCGTCAGCGAAATCGCCTGGCGCACCGGCGGCTCGCGGATGATCATCAAGGTCGGTTCGCAAGTGACCGTCAGCGACCTGCTGCACGGCATCATCATCCAGTCCGGCAACGACGCCAGCGTCGCCCTGGCCGAGCACATCGCGGGCAGCGAAGATGCGTTCGCCGACATGATGAACAAAACCGTGGCCGACCTGGGCATGACCAACAGCCACTTCATGACCCCCACCGGCCTGCCGAACCCTGAGCACTATTCGTCGGCTCACGACATGGCGATCCTGGCCCGGGCAATCATTCATGAAGACCCGGCGCACTACGCCATCTACTCCCAGAAGGAATTCTTCTGG
Source organism: Pseudomonas sp. CG7 (assembly GCF_023701885.1). Classification (NCBI taxonomy): domain Bacteria; kingdom Pseudomonadati; phylum Pseudomonadota; class Gammaproteobacteria; order Pseudomonadales; family Pseudomonadaceae; genus Pseudomonas; species Pseudomonas sp. CG7. The sequence continues at coordinate 28,733 of NZ_JABAEE010000073.1, forward strand.
AACGGCATCAAGCAGCCTAACCGCAACCTGCTGCTGTGGCGCGACAAGACCGTCGATGGCCTGAAGACCGGCCACACCGACGAAGCCGGCTACTGCATGGTGTCCTCGGCTGTGCGTGACGGCATGCGCCTGATCGCCGTGGTCTTTGGCACCAGCAGCGAAGTGGCCCGTGCCGCCGAGACCCAGAAGCTGTTGACCTACGGCTTCCGTTTCTTCGAAACCCAGACCTTCTACCAGAAGGGCACCGAACTGGCCCAGGCCCAGGTCTGGAAAGGCTCGACCAACCAGGTCAAGGCTGGCCTGGCCCAAGACCTGACCATGACCCTGCCTAAAGGCCAGCTCAAGAAGCTCGCTGCCAGCATGACCATGAACCCGCAACTGACCGCTCCTATCGCCAAGGGCGACGTGATCGGTAAAGTCGAAGTCAAACTGGACGACAAAGTGGTGCACAGCGCTGACCTGATCGCTCTGGACGCGGTCGAGGAAGGTGGTATCTTCCGCCGCATCTGGGATAGCATCCGTCTATTCTTCTACGGCTTGTTCAACTGATTGAAGTGTTGACCTGCATGGCCTCGTTCCCCTCCGGAGCGGGGCCATGTGCGTTACCACGGCTTACGAGGCCGTTACGCCATGACAGACTCCGAAGTAAAGGCGCCAAAAATCGAATTCCCCTGCGCGGATTATCCGATCAAGGTAATCGGCGACACCGGCGTGGGTTTCAAGGACAAGATCATCGCGATCCTTGAAAAACATGCCACCGTTGATCACAAGACCCTGGCCGAGCGCCAGAGTACCAACGGCAAGTACACGACGATCCAGTTGCACATCATTGCCACCGGTCAGGAACAGCTCTACGACATCAACAGCGAGCTGCGCGCCACCGGTTTCGTGCACATGGTGTTGTGATGCCGGGCACGCTGGGCTTTCGCGAGCTGGGCACGATGGCTTACGAGCCGGTCTGGCATGCCATGCAACGCTTCACCAACGAACGCGGCACCAGCGCCGACGATGAAGTCTGGCTGGTGGAACATCCGCCGGTGTTCACCCAGGGCCAGGCCGGCAAGGCCGAGCACCTGTTGCTGCCGGGGGAAATCCCGGTGGTGAAGGTCGACCGCGGCGGGCAGGTGACCTACCATGGGCCTGGCCAACTGGTCGCCTACCTGTTGCTGGATGTGCGCAAGCTGGGGTTTGGCGTGCGCGAGCTGGTCACCCGCATGGAAACGTGCCTGATCGAGCTGCTGGCCAGCTACGGGGTGACGGCGGCGGCCAAGCCGGATGCGCCGGGTGTCTACGTCGAGGGGGCGAAGATCGCGTCCCTGGGTTTGCGGATCCGCCACGGCTGTTCGTTTCATGGCCTGGCGTTGAACGTGGACATGGACCTGGCGCCATTCCGACGGATTAATCCCTGTGGCTACGCGGGACTGGCGATGACCCAGTTGAGCGAGCACGCAGGACCGATTGAATTTGCCGAGGTAAGTGCCCGGCTGCGCGCGCAGCTCGTCAAACACCTCGACTATGCTGAGCAGACGACCCTCACGGGCGGAATCGACTGATATGACTACTGATGCAGTGCAAACCATGATCCCGACGCTGGACGTCACCGAGCGTCCGGCCCCGCGTGCCAAGGTAGAAGCCGGCGTCAAGCTGCGCGGCGCCGAGAAGGTTGCACGCATCCCGGTCAAGATCATCCCTACCACCGAATTGCCGAAGAAACCTGACTGGATCCGTGTGCGCATCCCGGTTTCCCCGGAAGTCGACCGTATCAAGGCCCTGCTGCGCAAGCACAAGCTGCACAGCGTCTGCGAGGAAGCTTCCTGCCCGAACCTGGGCGAATGCTTCTCCGGCGGCACCGCCACGTTCATGATCATGGGCGACATCTGCACCCGTCGCTGCCCGTTCTGCGACGTCGGCCACGGCCGTCCGAAGCCATTGGACACCAACGAGCCGGAAAGCCTGGCCATCGCCATCGCCGACCTGAAGCTCAAGTACGTGGTCATCACTTCGGTAGACCGCGACGACCTGCGTGACGGCGGTGCCCAGCACTTTGCCGACTGCATCCGCGAGATCCGCAAGCTGTCGCCGAACGTCCAGCTGGAAACCCTGGTGCCCGATTACCGTGGCCGCATGGACATCGCCCTGGAAATCACCGCCGCCGAGCCGCCGGATGTATTCAACCACAACCTGGAAACCGTGCCGCGCCTGTACAAGGCCGCGCGTCCGGGTTCGGATTACCAGTGGTCGCTGACCTTGCTGCAGCGCTTCAAGCAGATGATGCCGCACATTCCGACCAAGTCTGGCTTGATGCTGGGCTTGGGTGAGACGGATGAGGAGGTTATCGAGGTCATGAAGCGCATGCGTGAGCATGACATTGACATGCTGACCTTGGGCCAATATTTGCAGCCTTCCCGTAGCCACTTGCCGGTGCAGCGTTTTGTGCATCCCGATACTTTTGCCTGGTTTGCCGAGGAAGGGTACAAGATGGGGTTCAAGAACGTGGCTTCGGGGCCGTTGGTGCGGTCTTCGTATCATGCGGATGAGCAGGCTAAGTTGGTCAAGGCTGAGCTTTTGGGGTCCTGATTTTTTGGGGCGGTGTGTATATCCGTTTCTTCGGTAACGGCTACTTATGGTTCCGCCCTTACGGCGGGTCACTTTTGAAAAGCCCGGAAGCCGGCCCAGTCAAAAGTAACCAAAACGCTCTTGCCCCACCACTCGGTGCCTCGCTTAGGCTCGGCATGCCCTCACTCCGGCATTGCTCCGTGGGCCCGCCGCGAAGGGCCATCCATGGCCCAGCGCGGCTATCCCGGCATCCATGCCGGGATACCCACTCCACAATGCCTGCGTTCGGCCATCGTGGTTAACGGGGCGCCCCAGATCAAGATCAAAATCAAGATCAAGATCAAAAGCCAAAGCGAGGCGGCCTGATAGCCGACCTGGCTCTGGCAGTCGTACTTCGATCCAATTGTGGGAGCGAGCCTGCTCGCGAAGGCGGTGGGTCAGTTTGCGGTGATGTTGGATGTGCTGGCCCCTTCGCGAGCAGGCTCGCTCCCACAGGTTTTTGCGGTGTATATGGGTTTGTGTCTGCTGAAGATCTAATGTGGGAGCGAGCCTGCTCGCGATGGCGGTGGGTCAGTTTGCGGTGATGTTGGATGTGCTGGCCTCATCGCGAGCACGCTCGCTCCCACAGGTTTTCGCGGTGTATATGGGGTTTGTGTCTGCTGTAGCTCCCATGTGGGAGCGGTGTATATGGGTTTTGTGTCTGCTGAAGATCTAATGTGGGAGCGAGCTTGCTCGCGATAGCAGTGGTGCAGCCACACAAATGCCAGCTCCGACCGCTTTTGCTTTGCTTTGCTTTGCTTTGCTTTGCTTTGCTTTGCTTTGCTTTGCTTTGCTTTTGATCTTGATCTTGATCTTGATCTTGATCTTGATCTGAGACGCCCCGTTAAACCACGCTGGCCGAACGCAGGCATTGCGCAGTGGGCACCTCGGCATGGATGCCGAGGTAGCCGCGCTGGGCCATGGATGGCCCTTCGCGGCGGCCCACGGAGCAATGCCGGAGTGAGGGCACACCGAGCCTTAGCGAGGTGCCGAGTGGTGGGGCAAAGCGTTTTTGGTTACTTTTGGCGCTCTTCCAAAAGTGACCCGCCGTCAGGGCGAAACCCTAAGTGGCCGTTACCGCAGAAACGGATATTCACCCCCCTCTAAAAGTAACGTCCTAGGAGATTTCCTTCGAGTTGTGGCGAACTTGGTGAACTTGTCCGGCGTCTGCCTCGTGGCTAGTCTGGGGTTGTCACTGAAAAAAACGGTGACACTGGCGTGCAAGCCGGTTAAAAGACGACGCGCAAGCGCTTTATGGCGGTTGTGCGTGGGAGATTTCTTCGTGAGAAGGATTCTGCCGGGGTTCCGTCTGCCCGGTCTTGCACACCTGCGTACAACTGCCACCTCATTTGCGTGCAAGCGAAGGGTGTCGGCTCCACTTCTACAGATGGAGCTTCACGACATGTTCAAAGTAACTCCGAATCCGCCAGAAAACCCTGGCAACAACTCCGACAAATCTGAGGTGGTCAACTTTTTCCGGACACCTCAATCGGTGTTTTCAGGCTGTTTGCCGCTCGTACTGATTGGGCGGCAAA
>NZ_JABAEE010000074.1:0-31875 GCF_023701885.1 Pseudomonas sp. CG7
CCCGCCGCGTGCCTGCGTGGGGGGGTCGGAGATAAGTATCAGAGACAGTTGCAAGCAGAGCGAACTATTGCGCGCCGAGCCCCTGATGGGCCTGGCCTATGACGAATCGCCCTTGTTCAGCGAGCGCGAATCGACCCACAAGGGGTACCGCAAGTCATTGCTGTTCTCGCTGCGTACACCGTGGATCTTCGCCACGTTCTGGGTGTTGCTGGGGGCGTATTCGGTTTATATCCAAGTAAGCGATCCTGGCGGTTGAAACACACTCTTTGAAGTCGGGCATCAGTGTGGCGAGGGAGCTTGCTCCCGCTCGGTTGCGCAGCAACCGCAAAGCTTGGGGCCGCTGCGCAGCCCAGCGGGAGCAAGCGCCCTCGCCACAACAGCGTTCATCTCCTGCCACAGTGGCTCAACGCGGATGCTTGCGGCGCTCGTACCATGCCAGGGTCGGCTGGGTCGTGACCCCATGAATCAAAATACTCAAGGCCACCCCCGACAGGGTGAGGTTGATGCACAGTTGCGCCACGCCTGGCGGCAGGTCATGGTTCAAGGCGAAAAACAGATAGAACAGGCTGCCGATCCCGCGAATGCCAAACCAGCCGATCAGCAGCCGTTGCGGTCCGTCGAGCAATCGCCGCCAGGGCACCACCAGCACACTCACCGGGCGAATCACGACAAACAGCAGGGCGCCGACCGCCAAGGCTCGCCAATCCCAATGGTTGGCCAGCACGACCCCCAGCAACGTCACCAGGAACACCTCCATCGACCGTTCCACCAGACTGCCGAACGCCAGCATGTCGCTCATCATGACCCCGGCGGCCAGTTGGCCATCGTCCAGCGACTCGGTATCCCCTGCGACGGCTTGTTGGGGATCGACGGTTTCGTGGCCCACCACCGGTTGCACCAGGTGCTCCGCCGGCGGTGCCGTTTCATCGGTGGATTTGACCTCGGCCTGACGCAGCCCCAGCCCGGCGGCGAACACCGAGAGAAATCCGTAGCCCTGGATCCACTCCGCCACGACGTAAGCCAAGGCAATCAGCGCCAGGGCCAGATAGTCATTGGGCGACAAGGTGCTGTCGGCATTCCTGATGCGCATCGACAAGGTCAACTTGCCGATGCCACGGCCCATCCAGTAGCCGACCAGCAAACCGGCCGGCACGGCCCACAGGACGTTGCGCAGCAGCCATTCACCGAGAAAACCGCTGCCGTCTTCACGCAGCATCAACAGGCCGAGGATCACGAAGGGAAACGCCGTGCCGTCGTTCAGTCCCGCTTCGCCCGACAGGCCGAACCGTACCCGGTCGTCATCCCGGGCATCGTTGACCTGCACCAACGCCGCCAATACCGGGTCGGTGGGCGCCAGCATCGCGCCGATCAGCATCGACACGCCCCAACTCAGGCCCAACAGATAGTGCAGTGCCAGGCACAGGCCGGCGATGCACAGGATCATCACCGGCCCGGCCAGCCCGTAGGCCACGCGCCAGGTCCGGTCGTTGAGGGGCAGGCGCAACTTGAGGCCGCTGACGAACAGCGAAAACACCACCGCGCCTTCCGTGAGGTGTTCCATCCACACCGACGAGTCGCTGATGTCCAGCCTCAGCACGCCCAACCCCAGCGGCCCGATGGCAACGCCCAACACCAGGCACATCGCCGAGGTGGTGACCGGCATCCAGCGCAGATAAGAGGCGGTCAGGGCCAGGGTCAGCAACACCGCACCGAGCACCGCGACCCATACTGTGAATGTCATCGTTGCTCCTTGGATAACCGGGTGCCGACTAACCGTGGCGAGGGAGCTTGCTCCCGCTCCAGTGCGAAGCGCTCGCGGCATTGGGGTCGCTTCGCGACCCAGCGGGAGCAAGCTCCCTCGCCACAACGGCGCTCTCGACATCTACAACTGGGTGGTTCTCAGCATTCGAGGGCTGAAGCGAAACGAGGGTTCCCATCATCTGCGCACCGCCCCGTTTATCCGCCTGCCGTTCAACCCAATGGAATTTTTCGCCGTTCCCCGCGCTCTGCAACAAAAGAGACGTTCTGATTCAGCGTCCGCCGAGAACCCAAGAGGCCCTTATGACTGCGCTGACACCCCTCCACTCCCGGCCAGCCACCGTGCACCCTGTCACCCATGCTGGACAGGTGCGCCAATGCTATGAACGGCTGTTCCAAGGCCCTGACGACGCTGACAAGCAAGCCGTCGCCCAAGCCTTCCTACAGCAATGCCTCGCGAAGGCTGCGGCGCTGCCCCAGGAGATGCCGGACGATCCCATGGCGCTGTCGACCTGGGTCGAACACCACAGCGCCGGCGTCGCCCGACAATACGCGGATTACCTGGAACGGCGAAAAAGCGGCGGCCCGCGGGAGTTCTTCAGCAACAAGGCTCACGCCCTGTACTTCCTGCAAGCCGTTGCGCCGACCAAACGGGTGGACGGCGCCTGGCTGTATGGCGTGGTCAACCATTGGCACGACCACCGTTTCGAAGGGCTGCTGTGCACCTACCTGGAAGAGCTGGGGGACGGTCATCCGTCACAGAACCACGTGGTGCTTTATCGCAAGCTGCTCGCCGAACACGACCTGTCCGACGCCCCGGACATCGACGATGACCTGTATCTGCAAGGCGCCGTGCAACTGGCCCTGGGTTATGCCGGCGACGAGTACCTGCCGGAGGTCATCGGCTACAACCTGGGCTACGAGCAATTGCCCCTGCATCTGCTGATCAGTGCTTATGAGCTGAGCGAACTGGACATCGATCCGTACTATTTCACCCTCCACGTCACCATCGACAACGCCAGCACCGGCCACGCCCACAAGGCCGTGCAGTCGCTGTTGCAACTGATGCCGATGGAAGCCGACCGGGAGGCCTTCTGGCAGCGAGTCACGCTGGGTTATCGCCTCAATGACCTGGGGCAGGGCAGCCGGGCCATCATCGGCGCGTTCGACCTGGATCGCGAAGTGTTGGACATGCTCGAACGCAAGCGCCCGTTCGGCCAGCACATGCACTCCGACTACTGCAAGTTCGAAGGCAAGACCGTCAACCAGTGGCTTTCGGAACCGGGCCAGTTGCTAGGGTTCCTGGCCGCGATGCAGAACAAAGGCTGGATCAAGCGTCATGAAGATCCGCAAAACAGCCGTTTCTGGACGCTGATCGATGGGCCAGGCGCGGCCATGTTCGGGGTGTTCAGCCCCTACGAAAAACAGTTGCTGCGCGACTGGATTGCCGGTGACTGGCGGGATGAGGGTGCGAAATCCGCTGCCCGGCGGGGTTCGGGCGCCGTGTGTGAGCCCGTGACGCCGATGGAAGAACCCGATGTGAAAAGCCTGCAACAGGCCCTGCAAGGCCGCACGCCGGACGAGCAGATGCAGGCCCTGGTGCCCTGGCTTTGCGCCCGCTGCCACAGCCATCCGGCCGGACTGTTGGCGACTCGCCGGTTCATCGAACTCAAATCCGCACTTCGCTAGGGAGCCCTGCATGACTGAGGAAGCACGCCTGTCCGAACCGGACCTTGCGCTGTTACAACTGGGCCGACGCCTGCAAGCCGACGGCTACCGTTTCGTCACCCCGACGCCGCTGACCCACGAACGGGTCAACCAGCGGCCCGGCAATGAGCGTTCCAAGACCTTGCGGGACGTGTTCGGCTGGTCGCGGCCGTTTGCGCCGGGGCTGATCAGCGCCGACGAACAGCGGCAACTGCAAGACGCCCAGGTGCTGGAAGCACGCGATGGCTTGCTGTATAGCCGGGTGCGCTGGTCGAGCCTGGATGGCTTGCTGTTTGCCCATTCGCAATTTCCCACCCAGGCCAATGATGCGGTGTATTTCGGCCCTGACAGCTCCCGCTTCGCCCAACTGATCCATACTCATTTGCAGCAGAACTTCACCGCCGTGCAGCGCGCCGTGGACATCGGTTGCGGCGCCGGTGTCGGTGCCATCGTGATTGCCCGCGCCCGCCGTGAAGCGCAAGTGCTGGCCGTGGACATCAACCCTCAAGCCCTGCGCCTGTGCGCGGTGAACGCCGCGCTGGCGGAGGTGGCCAACGTCGAGGTCAGCCGCAGCGACGTGCTGCAAGACGTGGTCGGCGACTTCGACCTGATCGTCGCCAACCCGCCGTACATGGCCGATCCCTCCGAGCGCACCTATCGCCACGGTGGCGGAACATTGGGCGCCGGGCTGTCGCTGCGCATCGTCGAACAGGCCTTGCCCCGGCTCACACCGGGCGGCTCGCTGGTGCTCTACACCGGCGTGGCGATGGTGGACGGACGCGACCCGTTCCTCGAAGCGCTGGGGCAATGGCGTGACTCAGCGGATTTCGGCTGGACCTACAAGGAATTGGACCCGGACGTGTTCGGTGAGGAATTGCTCACGCCGGGTTATCAGGACGTGGAAAGGATCGCCGTGGTGGCGTTGGTTGTAACCCGCATTGGCGCAGGTCTCGGCGGGGCTATCGGAGGGACTATCGATGAACAGGCGCATGAAGTTCGGCGTTGAAGAGGAGTATTTCATCACTGATTTGCAAACCCGTTGCATGCCGGGTGAACCCCCCGCGCAAGTGATCGCGGCGTGCCAGGCCGAGCTGGGCAAGCATTTCGCCCATGAAATGTTCCAATGCCAGGTGGAGATGGCCTCGCCCATCTTTCGCAGCCTGCCCGAAGCGGCCGATTACCTGGCCCAGGTGCGCAGCGGCCTGACGAAGCGCTTGGCCGAGCATGGCCTGGGCCTGCTCAGCGCGGGCTCGCATCCGATGGCCACCCAGGTGCTGCAGCCCACCGACGAGCTGCATTTCCAGCAATTGTTCGATGACTATCAGCGGGTGGCGCGGCGCAGCGTGCTCTCGGGCCTGCACGTCCACGTGGAAGTGCCCGCGACCCAGGACCGGGTGCGGGTGATGAATGAGATCCTGCCGTGGTTGCCAATGTTCTTGGCCCTGAGCGCGTCGTCGCCATTCTGGAACGGTGGCAACAGTGGTTTCAGCAGCTATCGACAAGTCGCTTGCGATGAATGGCCCCGCATGGGCGTGCCGGAGTATTTCGAAGATGAGTCGGCGTTTGCCGGCTACGTGGACATGCTCATGCGCACCGGTTCCATTCGCCAAGCCAGCGATTGCTGGTGGGTGATACGACCTTCGTCACGTTATCCCACGCTGGAGTTGCGCATTTGCGATGCCTGCCCTCGGGCAGAGGACGGCCTTTGCCTGGTCTCGCTGTTTCGCCTGATGGTGGCCCATGCCGTCACGCTGCGCCGGCCCGGCGCCCACTACAGCCAGATGTCCCAGTGGATCCTCAAGGAAAACCGCTGGCGGGCCAAGCGCCACGGGATTCTCGCGGAGTTTATCGTCGAGGGGCAGGAGCAACCGATGCTGATCGGTGAATGGCTCACCCTGGCGGAGCAGACCTTCGGTGAAACCGCTGCCGAGTTGGGCGTCCTGGACGTGTTCAAGCAGGCCCGCCGGATCGTCCAGGAATGCTCCAGCGCCGATCGGCAGATCGTGCTCTACGAACAAGGCCTGCTGCTGGGTGATTCGGGCGAACAGGCCTTGAGCCGCGTGGTCGATCAGTTACTCGCAGAAACCGCCGGGATGCCCGTCGCCGATCCTGCGTTGCAGCAAGTCGCAGGTGGTCCATGCGCAGCAAGACCCTGGATGACTACAACCGCATGCGCGATTTCGCCGCCACCCCGGAGCCGGCGGCGAAACGCTCGCGAAAATCGGCAAAAAGCGCCCATGCCCTGCAGTTCTGCATTCAACAGCACGATGCCACGCGGCTGCATTATGACTTCAGGCTAGAGCTGGATGGCGCGCTCAAGAGCTGGGCAGTGCCCAAGGGGCCCTCCCTGGACCCGAAAGCCAAGCGCTTGGCCGTGCACGTCGAAGATCATCCGCTGGATTACGCGACGTTCGAGGGCAGCATTCCCGAAGGCCACTACGGCGCCGGTGACGTGATCGTCTGGGACCGGGGCGTCTGGATTCCCCAAGGGGACCCCCACGAGGCCTATGAAAAAGGCCGGCTCAAGTTCGAGCTGCAAGGCGACAAGCTCAGCGGCCTGTGGAACTTGGTGCGTACCCACATGCCCGGCAAGCAGGAGCAATGGTTCCTGATCAAGCATCAGGACTCGGCCGCCCGCCCCGAGAGCGAATACGATGTGGTCCAGGCCGAGCCCGACAGCGTGCTCAGCGATCGCACCATCGTGCCCAAGCGCCGAGGCAAGGCCGCGGCGGCCAAAGCGGTGAAAAAACCGGAAGAAGCCGCCCAGCCAAAATCACCGAAACGCACCTCGAAAACCACCCTCAGCGGCGCAGTCGCCGGGCCGCTGCCGGAAACCCTCAAGCCGGAACTGGCGACGCTGGTGGAAAGCGCACCCGACGGCGAATGGCTCTATGAGATCAAGTTCGACGGCTACCGGGTCATGGCACGCATCGAAAACGGCGACGTCAGGCTGCTGACCCGCAACGGCCATGACTGGACCCACAAGTTGCCAAGACAGGCCGAGGCCTTGGCCGCGCTGGGGCTGGAATCGGCCTGGCTCGACGGCGAGATGGTGGTGGCCAACGACGACGGCGTGCCGGACTTCCAGGCCCTGCAAAACGCCTTCGAGGCCGGCAGCAGCGGCAAGATCGCCTATTACCTGTTCGACATGCCTTATCTCAATGGCATGGACTTGCGCAAAGTGCCGGTGCAAGAACGCCGGGCCGCCTTGGCCGCGGTACTGGAGCCCAACGAAAGCCCCTTGCTGCGGTTTTCCGATGCGTTTGAGGAAACCCCCGATGCGCTGCTCAACAGCGCCTGCCAGATGAGGATGGAAGGGCTGATCGGCAAGCGCGTCGGCAGTGCCTATGTGTCCAGGCGCAGCAATGACTGGATCAAGCTCAAGTGCAAGAATCGCCAGGAGTTCGTGGTGGTGGGCTTCAGCGATCCCAAGGGCGCGCGAAGTGCCTTTGGTGCCTTGCTGCTGGGGCTGCACGATGCCGACAGCGGCCAGTTGCGCTACGCCGGCAAGGTCGGCACCGGGTTCAACGAAACCACCCTTAAAAGCATCTACCAGCAGCTGTTGCCCCTGGAGACGAAAAAGCCCGCCGTGGTGAATCCGCCCACCGGCTACGAAGCCAAGGGCGTGCACTGGCTCGAACCGACGTTGTTGGCCGAGGTGGCTTTTGCCGAAATGACCAAGGAGGGCTCGGTGCGCCATGCGGTTTTCCATGGCTTGCGCGACGACAAGCCGGCCGAGGCCATTACCCAGGAGCTTGCCAAACCCGTGAAGAAAACCACCGCGACGAAGAAAACTAGCACCCAGGACGCGCCTGAAGCGCCGCCGGCCAAAAGCAAGTCGAAGTCAAAAGCCCAGACGCCGGCCATGGATGGCAAAGGTCGTATCACCCACCCGGACCGGGTCATCGACGCCAGCAGCGGCACCACCAAGCTGCAATTGGCCGAGTACTACGCCAGCGTGGCCGAATTCATCCTGCCGGAGCTGGCGGAGCGCCCGGTGGCCCTGGTCCGCGCGCCGGAAGGCATCGCCGGCGAGCTGTTTTTCCAGAAGAACCCCGAGCGCCTGGCGATTCCCGGCATCACCAGCCTGGACAAGGACCTGACCGGGCAGCCGGTGATGATCATCAACAACGCCGAAGCGCTGATCGGCGCGGTGCAGATGAGTACGGTGGAACTGCACACTTGGAATGCCACGTCCGTCGACCTGGACAAGCCCGACCGCTTCGTCCTCGACCTTGACCCGGACCCGGCGCTGCCCTGGAAAAGCATGGTCGAGGCGACGCAACTCACGTTATCGGTGCTCGATGAGCTGGGGCTCAAGGCGTTCCTCAAGACCAGCGGCGGCAAGGGCATCCATGTGGTGGTGCCGTTGACGCGCAAGCTGGGTTGGGATGAGGTGAAGGGCTTTAGCCATGCGATTGTCAGTCATATGGCCAAGTTGTTGCCGGACCGGTTTTCGGCGGTCTCCGGGCCGAAGAACCGGGTAGGGCGGATCTTTATCGATTATCTGCGCAATGGGCTGGGGGCTACCACCATCTGCGCGTATGCCGCTCGGACTCGGGAAGGGCTGCCGGTGTCGGTGCCGATTTTTCGAGAGGAGGTGGCTGAGCTCAAGGGGGCCAATCTTTGGAATGTGCACAATGTCCATGAGCGTCTGGCGGAGGTTGGGCATGAGCCTTGGGCTGGGCTCAAGAAGACCCGGCAGAGTATTACGGCTGAGATGCGTCGGCGTATTGGTATGAGGAAGATTTAAGGTATTGGGGTGTATATCCGTTACATCATGTGACTGAACCACCGCCATCGCGAGCAAGCTCGCTCCCACATTGGATCTTCAGCGGGCACGAAGTCCATGTACACCGTGAAATCTGTGGGAGCGAGCTTGCTCGCGATGAGGCCGGCACATCCAACATCTTTATTGCCTGAGAGCGCAGCCCGACTCAATAAACCTGCGAACGCAACAACTGCTCAATCGTATCAATCAGCTCATCATAGGAAACCGGCTTGCCAATGTGCTGATCAAACCCCGATTGCCGGGACTTCTGCATATCCACCGACGCCCCATACCCCGTCAACGCAATGGCCGGAATGTGTTTGACATGGGGCAACTTGCGCAATGCCTGCATCAGCTCATGCCCGTTCATCACCGGCATGCCCAAGTCAGAAATCACCACATCGAAACGGGCGTCCCGGGCGCTTTGCAAGGCCTCTTGCGGCAGGTCGAAGGCGAGGACCTGGGCGTCTTCCATCTCCAACAGCAGTTTGAGGATATCCAGCACTTCGGGAGAGTCATCCACCAACAGCACGGTCAGGCCGCTCAGACGACCGGATTGCTCACTGCTGGGCGCTTGCTTGGCTTGTGGTTCTTCGAGCTTGCTCAAGGGCAAGCGAATGGTAAAGGTGCAGCCCTTGCCCAACCCATCGGACTTGACCTCCACGCTGCCGCCATGGGCCTCGGTCAACTGCCGCACCAGGGACAGGCCGATGCCCAACCCTTCGCGTTGATGGGTCGCGTGTTGGGTCTCGGCCTGGCCGAACAGGTCGAATACTTCGTTCAAATGCTCGGCCTCGATGCCCACGCCGGAGTCCTTGACGTCCAGTCGCGCCATGCTGCCGTCCTTGCTGGCGATCAACTGCACGCGGCCACCGTTGGGGGTGAACTTCAGGGCATTGTTCACCAGGTTCCAGATGACCTGCTCCAACCGGGTCGGGTCGGCGTTGACGATCAGCTCGCCGGGCCCCTCGGGCAATTCCAGGGTCACCTTGTTCGGGTGATTGTCATTGATCACCACCGTGTAGATATCCTGGAGCACCCGGCCCAGGTCCACGGCCTGGCGCTTGAGCTTGAGCTTGCCGGTGCGCACCCGGGCCACGTCCAGCAGGTCATCGATGATCCGTGCCTGGCTGGCCACGGCGTCACAGATGGTGTTGACGGCCTTGGCCGCGGCGCTGACGGTCTTGGTCACTGGCAAACGCCGCAACAACTCGGCGTTGAGCTGGATGAGGTTCAGCGGGTGCTTGAGTTCGTGGGACATGACTGCGAAGAACTCGTCCTTCAGGTGGCTGGTGTTCTGGGTTTCCATCAGCCGTTGGGTCTGTTCCTCGTGCAGGCGCTTGTGCCCGGTCAGGTCGCGGGCGATTTTCACGTAGCCCTGCTGGTGGTCGCCTTGTAGCAAGGTGACCTCGCCACTGCAGAAGAAGCGGCTGCCGTCCTTGCGCAGGTGCCAGCGCTCGTCCTCGCTACGCCCGTTGGTCCGGGCCAGCCTCAATTCGTTTTCCGGCACGCCGTCGGCGCGGTCCTGGGGCGAGAAGATGAAGTCGTAATAGGCGCCCTCGGCTTCGGCCTTGGAATGGCCGAAAATCAATTCGGCCCCGGTGTTCCAGCGGGTGATCACGCCATGTTCATCCAGCAGGATGATCGCGTAGTCCCGGGTGCTTTCGGCCACCAGTCGCATGCGTTCTTCTCCCAGGCGCAGTTCTTCTTCGGCCGCCCGGCGCTTGCTGATGTCGATGAAGGTCAACACCGTGCCGTCGATGTGGTCCTCGCTGGAGCGGTACGGCAGCAGCCGGGCGATGTACCAGCGGCCGTCGTTGCTGCTGACTTCCCGTTCGATCATGTTCAAGGACTCGAACACTTGCGTGGCGTCCGAAGCCATGTCGGCGTAATCCAGGCGATGGGTGATGTCCAGCAGCGAGCGGCCGGTGTCCACCGGCAGCATGCTGAAGATCTCCGTGGCCCTTGGCGTGAACCACTTGATGCGCACGCTGCGGTCGACGAACACCGTGGCGATGTCGGTGGAGGCGATCAGGTTGGTGAGGTAGTCGTTGATCTTGTCGGTTTCTTCGACCTTGGTCTTGAGCTCGTAATTGACCGTCAGCAGTTCTTCATTGATCGACTGAAGCTCTTCCTTGCTGGTCTCCAGCTCTTCGGTGGCCGAGCGCAACTCTTCGTTGATCGCCTGCATTTCCTCATTGGAGGCCTTGAGTTCCTCGCTGGAGACTTCGGCCTGCTCGATGGTGTCCTGCAGATGCAGTTTGGTGCGCTGCAGTTCCCGTTCAAGGTTGGAGAGGACCTGGTTCTCGGTCTTGTCGGTGTTGGATTCAAGCTGTTCGGCCGCGTCGACTTCCATCTCATCGATCACCACCAGGACAAAGTCACCGTCGGACTGGTCGTCGCGATAGGGCTGGGCCAGCAGATCCACCAGGAACCGTCGGCCATTCCGCTCGAGGTTGACCTGGCGCGACTTGACCGCCTGGCCACTTTGGTTGACCTGGAACAGCGTGGTGCGGATTTCCAGGCGCAACTGCGGATTGATCAGCGTCAGCAAGTTGCGTGACATCTCGCCGCCGACATGGCGCAGGAAGCGGCCGGCGCTTTCGGACATGTGCAGGATATCGGCATTGGCGTCGACGATCATGCTCGGCGGCGCGGAGCGCTCGATGGCGCGCAAGTGGATGTCGGCAAACGACACCTTGCGTGCCGGTGGGGCCAGTGGAGCTGTCGGGAAGGACGTCGCGCGCACATAACCGCCGCGGGGCATGGTCGGTGTGCGGCGGCTGCTGGCGGTGCCGTACTTGCTGCGGAAGATCCGGTTGCGCTTGTCCACTGGCGTAAACAGCTCATGGCAGGCATCGGCCGACTCTGACGAGCCGAGGAACAGATAACCCCCCGGTCGCAGAGCAAAGTGAAACATTTGCAGGATTTCGCGCTGGACCTCACGGTCGAGGTAGATCAGCAGGTTGCGGCAGACAATCAGGTCGATCTGCGAAAAGGGCGGATCCGACAGCAGGTTGTGCTTGGCGAACAGCACCCGCTCGCGGATTTCCTTGCGCACACGGTAATTGGCGCCGTCCTTGAGGAAATATTGGCGCAACCGGGTCGGCGGCACGTCGGTAATGATCGCTTCCGGATAGGCGCCGCTGCGGCCAACGGTAATGGCTCTTTCGTCGATATCGGTGGCAAACACCTGCAGCTTGGCGGAGCTGGCGTCATGGACCAGTTGATCGCTGACCAGCATCGCCAGGGTATAGGCCTCTTCGCCGGTGGAGCAGCCCGCCGACCACACGCGTATCTCCTCGGGAGCGACGCTGCCGGGCTCGACGGGTTGGAGCAGGCTAGGCAGCACTTCCCGTTCCAAGGCTTCGAATGCCTCACGGTCGCGGAAGAAATTGGTCACGCCGATCAGCAGGTCGCCGAGCAAGGCTTTCGTTTCTTCCAGGTGGCCCTGAAGGTAGGCGTAATAGGACGGCAAATCCGCCTGGGCAGTGACCTGCATCCGCCGTTCGATACGTCGCAGCACCGTGGCGCGTTTGTAATGCTTGAAGTCATGGCCGGTACCGGCGCGCAGTTGCACCAGGATGTCGTGCAGTGACTGCTCGGCCGCGGCGGCCTCGCGCTCGGAGGGCGGCGGCTGGGTGTGAATTTCCGGGTCATTGGCGGTGGGCAGGCGGATTGCCTGGGAGTTGTGCCACAGCTCCAGGAGCTTTTGCGGTATTTCCGCCACTGGCAGCACCAGATCGACCATTTGGGTATCAATGGCCGCCAGGGGCATGCCATCGAATTCGGCGTCCGTGGGAGATTGCGCGATGGTCACGCCGCCTTGTTCCTTGATCCTCGACAGGCCCACGGCACCGTCGGAGCCAGTGCCCGACAACACCAGGCAAAAGGCCCTTTCCTTGTGCACATCCGCCAAGTCGCGGAAGAACAGGTCGATGGCCACGTGCCCGCCCTGGCGGGGGTCGGCCGGGGTGACATGCAGATAACCATCATTCATGTGCAGGCTTTGGGCAGGGGATATCACATAGACATGGTTCTTGCGGATCGGCACCGTTTCGGTGACCTGCAGCACCGGCATCTTGGTCGTTTCCTGGATGATCTTGCCGGCCAGGCTCTGATGGTCCGGCGCCAGGTGCAGGACAATGACGAACGCCATGCCGTTGTCCTTGGGCATGTGCTCGAAAAACTGCTTGATGGCCTGCAAACCGCCCGCCGAAGCGCCGACTCCCACCACCGGGAAGTTCAGGTCACTGGGGCTCAGCTCTCGTCGCTGTGGCACGTTGGGAGAGCGCTTGCTTGGCGATGACATAATTCTTGGCCTTAAAGGGCGGGGCAATCCAGTCCCGCCGCATCGGATTCAGGGGGCAAAAACTCGCAGGATAATCCGGTTGCACAAAGATTGCGAAGACCGGGCACTGCAAAGCCGCCGCCGGCATTGTGCGCCCCGAAAACGCCCTCAGCCCACCGGCACACGCAGATATTCCGGCTGCAGGTAGTTGAACCAGAGCAGGATCATTTCCACCAGGATCGTCACCAGGACCAGCAAACCGACGCCCCAGACACTTGCCGAATACAGCAGGCCCTGTTCTTTCTTGAGGCCCATGAACTTGGGCAATCCGACGAACAGCAGGAAGGTCGAGTAGGCCGACGCCAGCAACAACACCGCAACGGCCAGCCAGCGGCTCGGATACAACCCGAAAATCCCGGCCAGGAAGTAGGGCGTGGCTGTGTAGGCGGCGAAACCGATGCATTGGTTGACCGTCGGACGCACCTCGAAGGTGCGGGACATCCAGCGGATGAACACCCCCATCAGCGTGACGCCGACCACGATGGTCAGGTACAGCAGCGCACACAGCTGGAACGCGCTGGCACTGCTGAGGCGTACCGTTTCGTTTTCGGCCAGGCTCCAACCGGTCCAGGTGGTACCGATGAACAGGCACACCGCTGGGATCAGCGCGAGCAACAGCAAGTGAGCCAGGTAGTGGCGTGGATGCGCCTGTTCCTGTTCGCGGATGTCGGCCCAGGCGAACTCAGGATGCGTGAACAGTTTGACGAAAGGTGCAGACATGACGACCTCCTGATCAGGACGGCCTCTGCATGAGGCCCATGTAGGTTTGAGGTACGGCTACAGACAGGGGTTTCATTTATTTCCAGGATCTGGCTGACGGTGCGATAAAGGGAATGAATCAAAACGGCAGGGGTCAACCCATCAGCATCCCTGAAGGACCGTATGCCATGACTGTTGCCCAAACCCTGGTTGATTATCTGCGCGAACATGACCTGCGCCTGACCACGGCCGAATCCTGCACCGCCGGCCAGATTGTCACGCTGCTGGCCGAGGTGCCCGGCAGTGGTTCACTGATCGAAAGCGGCTATGTGGTGTATTCCCCTGAAGCCAAGCAGCGCTTGCTCGGTGTCAGCCCACGCACCATCGAGACGTTCAATCTCACCAGTCGGGAAGTCGCCGAGGAGATGGCTCTTGGTGCCTTGCGCGATGCCAATGCTAACGTAGCAGTGGCAACCACCGGCCTGCTCGGGCCAGAGGATAAGGACGGTATTCCCGCCGGCACCGTCTGTTTTGCCTGGGCGTTCGAGGTGAACGGCCAGCGCGCCTTGTTCAGTCGCCGCGAGCGGTTCTTCGGCAACCGCAGCCAAGTGCAATTGTGGGCCGCCGAATACGTGTTGCAGCAATTGCCCACTTTTCACCACCGCGCCGTGGCGGGTGAGCGTCGATAGGGGCCGACCATGACCGATCAAGACGAGCAGGACGATCACCGCAGCCGCCAATTCCCGGTGCGCGATGACATGGTGTTCCAGCACAAGGTCTGGCGTTTCGAACGAGTGGGCTGGTACGTATTGGTGCTGCTGGTGATCCTGACCTTGCTCGGCCTGTTTTCCCGGGGCCCGTTGAGCGACCGGAAGTTGTACAGCAGCGACGGTAGCCTGGGCGTCGAATACCAGGCGTTCCACCGCAACGGCTCGGCCAACACCATGACCATCCGGCTCAAGGGCCAACCCAACGCCGTGCTGGAAGTGGCGTTGGGCGGCGATTGGCTGGAAGGTTTCGAGGTGCAAGCGCTGCAACCGCCACCGATGCGTTCGGCGGGCGCGGGGCAGGGCATGACGCTCTGGGTCCAAGCGGACAAGCAAGGGCAGGCCAGCCTGTATCTGTCATTGCTTGGCGAAGGATTCGGCACCTATCACAGCCGCATCGCCACCCCTGGCGGTGCCACGGTCAGTTTCAAACAGTTCATATTTCCTTAGGTGACCTATGGATTCGGTACTGCGAGCCGCCGCGTTGTACGCGGCATTGATGGTGTTGTTCAAGATCGCCGGACGGCGTTCCCTGGCCGAGATCACCACGTTCGACTTCGTGTTGTTGATGATCATCGGCGAGGCGACGCAACAGGCGCTGTTGGGCGATGACTTCTCGATGACTAACGCGCTGATGGTGATCGTGACGCTGATTGCCATCGATGTCGGTTTTTCATTGCTCAAGTTGCGTTCGCAGTGGGTTTCGCGGCTGATCGATGGGGGACCGACCATCATCGTCGAGGACGGGCGCATCCTCCGTGGTCGGATGCGCCATGCGCGGTTGATCGAGGCGGACATCATGGAGGCCGCGCGCTCCAGCCAAGGCATCGAGACCCTGGAGCAAATCAAGTTTGCGATTATCGAGCGTAACGGGAAGATTTCGGTGATTGCCAAGGAGCCGTCCTGAGCACTGTCGCCGTACGCTTTGATCGACTGGCTGGGCACAATCCACTGTGGGAGCGAGCTTGCTCGCGATGGGGGCAGGTCAAGCAACATCTATAGCGGCTGGTTTACCGCTATCGCGAGCAAGCTCGCTCCCACAGGTAAAACACTGCGCTTTGCTTAAAGCATCGGCTTGCCCCCGGTAATCCCATAACGGGCCCCGGTGATGTAGCTGGCTTCGTCCGAGGCCAGCAGCACATAGATCGGTGCCACCTCAACCGGCTGGCCAGGACGGCCAAGGGGTGTCTGGGAGCCGAAATTCTGCACTTCTTCCTCGGGCATGGTCGCCACGATCAGCGGCGTCCAGATCGGTCCCGGCGCCACGCTGTTCACCCGGATGCCCTTGGGCCCGAGCATTTGCGCCAGGCCGCCGGTGAAGTTGGCGATGGCGCCCTTGGTGGTGGCATAGGCCAGCAGCGTCGGCTTGGGCATGTCGGAGTTGACCGAGGTGGTGTTGATGATCGAACCACCAGGTTTCATGTGCGGCACGGCGGCCTGGCAGATCCTGAACATCGCCGTGATATTGATATCGAAGGTGCGCACCCATTCCTCGTCGGGAATCTCCTCGAGGGTTTCGTGGGTCATCTGGAACGCGGCGTTGTTGACCAGGATGTCGATATGCCCAAAGCGGGCGACGGTTTCATCGACGATCTTGCGGCACAGGCCTTTGTCCGCCAGGTCACCGGGCAGCAACAGGCACTGGCGGCCGGCTTGTTCGACCCAGCGCGCGGTTTCCTTGGCGTCTTCGTGCTCGTCCAGGTAGGCAATCGCCACGTCCGCGCCTTCACGGGCGAAGGCAATGGCGACGGCGCGGCCAATGCCGCTGTCGGCGCCGGTGATCAGGGCGATCTTGTTCGCCAGGCGTCCGGAGCCGGTGTAGCTCTGTTCGCCGCAATCCGGGTACGGGTCCATTTTGCGCTGGGTGCCGGGCACCGGCTGGCTTTGTTTCGGGAAGGGCGGGAAAGGGTAGTCGGCCATTGTCGTTCTCCAGTCGGGTTGCGATGGAGGGTGGACTTTGGTGTGTCGGACGGAGTTCGGTCGGATTGTGCGGTCAGTCGATGAGCGTGACGAGGGCTGTTTCGTCGGCGAATAGACCGCATTGGGCGAACATTGGAGGTCGCGGTATTCTCAACCCACGTATGGATTTGAAAGAGGAGCAGGGCCATGTTCAGCCACATCCAGATCGGCGCCCGCGACCTGCCGAAAATGGTCGCTTTTTATGACGCAGTCCTCGGCTGCCTGGGACTGGAGCGCATGGAGAGCGAAAACGACTCGGGCCCGCCGGGGGAAGGCTGGCGTCAGCCGGGCAAGCACTGGCCGCAGGTGTTTGTCCAACTGCCGTTCAACGGCTTGCCCGCGACCTGGGGCAATGGCATGCAAGTGAGCTTCGCCGCCGATTCCCCGCAAACCGTCCGCGCTGCCTGGGAGCAGGCGATGGCCATGGGCGGTACCGACGAAGGCCCACCCGGCCCGCGGCCGCAATATTGCGAAGGCTATTTTGGCGCGTATTGCCGCGATCCGGAGGGGAACAAGCTGTGTTTTGTTTATGCGCCGGATATGCAGGAATAAAGCGCCGATCCAACGCGGCGCAGAAGCCCCTGTGGCGAGGGAGCTTGCTCCCGCTGGGCTGCGCAGCAGCCCCCTCAATTCTCACCAACACCGAGTTGTGTGGTCGTTGGGGGCCGCTTCGCGACCCAGCGGGAGCAAGCTCCCTCGCCACATGGGATCTGCGTCGCCGGTTGGATCAACCCCTGGCTTTCAGGCTGCGCTCCATCCGCGCAATCCCTTCCTCCAGCAGCGCCCGCGGGCAGCCGAAGTTCAGGCGCACGAACTGCCCGGCATCGTCACCAAAATCCAGCCCGGCACTGAGCCCGACCTTGGCTTCCTTCAAGAAGAATCCTTGCGGGTCATCCAGCTCCAAGCCTGAACAATCCAGCCAGGCCAGGTAAGTGCCCTGGGGCACGGTCAGGGTGATGCCCGGCAGGCGAGTGTTCACCGCCTCGACCAGGTAATTACGGTTGGCTTGCAGGTAGGCTTTGAGGGCTTCCAGCCACGGGCCGGCCTCGCTGTAGGCCGCGCGGGTCGCTTCCAGGCCCAGGGCATTGACGCTATCGACCATGCCTGCCCGGGCGCTGTTGACCCGTTCGCGCAGCTTGGCGTTCTGGATGATCGCGAACGAGGTTTTCAGCCCCGCGATGTTGTAGGCCTTGCTGGCGGACATCAGGGTGATGGTGCGCTCGGCAATCTCGGGGCTGAGGGACGCAGTCGGTATGTGCACGCGACCGTCGAAGCACAGTTCGGCATGGATCTCGTCGGAGATGATCCAGGCGTCCTGCGCCAGGCAAATGTCGGCCACGGCCTGGAGTTCTTCACGCTCGAACACTTTGCCCAGCGGGTTGTGGGGATTGCTCAGCAACAAGGCGCCGCCGCCCTGCAACGCTTCGCGCAACGCGGCCAACGGCGTATGGAACTCACCGTTGACCGGGGTGAACGGCAATTCCACTTTGTTCAACTGCCAGTGACCAGGGGCGTGGCGCAGCGGCGGGTAGTTGGGCACCTGCACCACGACGTTCTGCCGGGGTTCCACCAAGGCATGCAGCGCCATGTTGAAACCTGGCTCGACGCCGGGCAGGAACACGATCTGCTGAGGCTCGACGCGCCAGGCGTACTTGCTCCACAGGTCAGCCGTGATGGCTGCACGCAGATCGTCCTGGGCGACGCTGTAGCCGAGCATCGGATGTTCGAGGCGCTTGTGCAGTGCGTCGATGACCATCGGCGGGGCGGCGAAGTCCATGTCGGCCACCCACATCGGCAACACATCCGCCGGGTAGCGGCTCCATTTGGTACTGCCGGTGCCGTGGCGCTCCAATACCGTGTCGAAATCGAAAGTCATGGGGGTTCCATCAGTCAGTCATGAGATGGCGGACATCATAAAGCAAAGGCCGCTGAGAAAAGCTTGGTGGCGCAGTGCCACTAATTGATGATAATCAGTTAAAGTTCCCTCTCGAAACGCCGCTAAGCCGTTTACGGCATTTGGTAACGGACCTCCAAGTCTTTTAAAAGGACGACCCCATGACATCGCCCGTGCGCTTTAACGACCACCACCGTAAAGCCGACCGCATCATGCTGGGGCTGCTTTGGCTGGCGCTGCTGTATTCCCTGGGCCTGGCCTTCCTGCACTCGACCTTCACCCAGGCGTTGCTGGTGGGGGCGAGCACCTGCGTGGCGAGCACCGGGCTTTATCGCGTCCTGGCGGGCACGCGGGCCATGCGCTGCGTCATTGCGGTGGCGTTGATGGTCATGGCCGCGCGGCATATCAACCAGACCCACGGCGTGACCGAGTTCCACTTCGGGATCTTCGTGCTGCTGGCCGTGTTGACGTTCTACCGTGACTGGCTGCCGATTGACGTGGCCGCCGCCACCATCGCGGTTCATCACCTCAGTTTTCACTGGCTTCAACACCAGGGTAATCCGGTGTTCGTCATGGAGACTCACGGCGGCTGGTCGATGATCTTCCTCCACGCGTTCTACGTGGTGGTGGAAAGCGTGATCCTGATTTACCTGGCGAACCAGAGCCTGGCCGACGCCACGGAAAACCAGGAGGTGCTCGACAAGGTATTGGCAGCGGCCGCTCAGTTGAGCCATGACACCGACAGGCAGCGCGGTGAGGGCGTCAAGGTTTCGTCGAGCGAGCGTTTCGATCATTTCCTCCAACAGGTCACCCAACTGGTGGACGGTGTGGTGCGCGACACCCGCAACCTCTCGGACCTGGGCCAGGACTTGTCCCAGGTTGGCCAGACCCTGGAAACCGGCGCCCGCCACCAACTCGACGAAGTGGCGCAGATGAGCGGCGCGATCGGCCATCTGGTCCAAGCCATGGAGAACATCGCCGGCCACGTCAACCAGACCTTGCAGCGTGCCGGCCAGGCCAATGAGCAGGTCAACCGCGGACGCAGCACGGTTGACCAGACCCGGGAAGAAATCGTCGAGCTGGCAGGGCGCATCAACTTGACCAACGACACCGTGCAGGTCCTGGCCGAGCAGGCCCAGCAAATCGGCCAGGTACTGGATGTGATCAACGGTATTGCCGAGCAGACCAACCTGCTGGCCCTCAACGCGGCCATCGAAGCCGCCCGTGCCGGTGATCAGGGCCGCGGGTTCGCGGTCGTGGCCGACGAGGTTCGCAGCCTGTCACAAAAGACCTCGACGTCCACCACCGAGATTCAGCAGATCATCGCCAAGCTGCAACAAGGCAGCCGCCAGGCCGCCGCCGCGATGCAAGACAGCCGCGACGGGGTAGAACGCTGCGTGTCCGCCAGCCAAATGGCTTCGCAACTGTTGCATGCCGTGGTCGAAGACATCGCCGTGATCAACCATTTCAACGACCTGATTGCCAGCACCACCCAGGAGCAATCCCAGGCGTCGATCGGCATCAGCCAGCGTCTGCAAAGCGTGCAGGCCGTGGCCGAACGCAACGCTGACAACATCGGCGTCCTGACCCGCAGCAGCCAATGCTTGCCACCGTTGGCGGAGCGATTGGCGGTGTTGGGGCAGGCGTTTCATGGGAAATCCGGGGCGGCCTGAGCGCAGGACTTACCGCCTACATACCGGTAGAAAACGCCGGAGGCTGTTCAAGGGTCCGCCTGATCTCGCGACATGCAACGTCGTACTGGCTGAGCAGGCGCAACGCCCAATCAGCACGTTCGCGAATGCGCTTGTCGTCTTCGTTGGCCGGCGCCTGGTCATTTAACATCGATTCCACGTTTCGAATGATCAGGTGTTCAGGCAAATAAAGGAGCCGGCAATTCTTGTAACTCGACGCACGCAACTCGGCGATCGGGTACGCGCCGCCCAGGCCCGCCGAGACACCCACCAACAGCGCGGGTTTGTGCCCGAGCTCGCTGATCCCCGCGTACAGGAAGAAGTTCTTCAGCGCCGGGCAGGCCATGCCGTTCCATTCCGGACTGATCACGATCAGCGCCGTCGCTTTGGCAAGGATCGCTTGTTGAGCGGGCCACAGCTGGTCGCGGTCTTGTTCCGGCCAAAGCGGCAGTCGGCTGGTGGCCAAGTCAATCAAGTCGCTGGCCTCCCACAGGTTCAGATCTGTCAGTCGCTGTCGCAGATGATTTGCCACTTTGAGCGACTGGCTGCCCGCCCGATTGGAACCCGACAGCACGACGATACGGCGGCTCACGGCGTCACCTCCGGTTGGACGCGGGTCTTGGGCGCGGTACGGCGAGCGCGTACGACGGGCCAGAACAATTCTTCTTGCCAACTGATCGGCGACAGATGCTCGATGCCGTAGGCCGGCGGACGTCGGCGCGTGATCTTTGCGGTCCCAAACAAGACGTCCCATAGAAACAGCAGGTTGCCGAAGTTGCCTTTGTAATGGGTGACACCGTCCTCGGCCGTCAAGCCATGGTGGGCCGAGTGGGTGGCCGGGGTCGAAATCGTCCGCTCCAGGATCCAGACCAGGGGCCGCAACACGCGAACGCCATACAATTTGTCATCCCAGGCCACGCTGCTGTGCGCGGCGAAAATGACGGTCATCTTGATGATCAAATAGACGTAGTAGACCGGCGCAAGGCCCAGGTAGATCAGCATGCCGGACAGCCAGATACCGGGCATGAGCAGGTAGTAGAAGCTGTTGTTGCGGTAAACGATCCGGACACTCATGTAGGGCGCGGAGTGATGGGCACGATGCAGTGCGTAGAGGGCGGGCACCCGGTGAGTCAGGCGATGCCACCAGTATTGCGTCATGTCGTCCATCAGCAGGAACAACACGAAACCCGCGGCCCAAGGGATTGCCACCAGCGCATCCTTCATCTGCGGGGCAGCCAGGCCGAGCAGCTTGCCGCTCAGCCACATGACAGCAGGGAAGGTGATTGCCACCAGGATCCCGGAGCCGATGACTTCAATCAGTACGTCACGCCTGCCGGCCGATGACTGGCGCAAGGCCGAGCAAGCAAGTTCCAGCAAAATGAAGGCGAGGAATATCCCGGCCACGACAGCGGAAGGATTATTGGCGAGCATTGTTGTATTCATGGCACTCTCGATTAAGGCCCCAGCGGGCAATGCCATTTCATTAGAAGCCAGCGAGCCAGCCCTCCCAATGCGCGAAACGGACAGAATCGAGCGAGAAGCGGTCAATCGCTCACCCCAACGCTTTCACCGGGGCAAATTGGGCCAGGTGCTGGAGCGTTTCCTGGACAGTCATGCGGGCGGGAGGCACAAGGACTACAACCTGATCGAACTGGATCAGCTCTGGCGCGAGGCTGCACGGGTCGATCCGGCGATCGGCTTGAACTTGTTCGGGTTATTCACGCCGCAGGACTGGCACGTCCTGGCCTACCTTTGCCTGTACAGTCCTGACGTCCTCTCGGCCATGCAGCTCTGGGCGCGGTACGCACCGCTGGCCGCTGACACCGACACGGTGCGCTTGGTCAATGATGAGAACGGCCTGGGGGTCGAGTTGAATGTCGACGCGCCGGGTGATCTGGCGCGGTATGTGGTCGAGCACTACGGCGTGATGGCCATTACGCAACTACGACAAGGAACGGGGAGGGACGTACAACCGGTTCTCGCCCAATTCGCCCATTCGCGACCCTCGTACTACCTCCAGTACAGCCACTGGTTCGGCGACCGTGTCGAGTTCGACTGCGTGGTCAACCGTTTCTACTTCGATGCCCCAAGCACACGCTTGCCGATGCAGACGCGTCATCACGGCCTGTTGGAGCTGTTGACCCAGGAGCTCGACCGTCGGTTGGCCGCCCATAGTCATTTCAGTGGTTGGTCGGCCCGGCTCGCCGATGGCGTTCGACAATCGCTGGCCAAAGGCGAGACGCCGTCGTTGGTGGATCTGGCGCACGCGCTGCACCAGACGCCCAGGACGCTGCGTCGGCGCCTTGAAGAACAAGGCACGACCTTCAGGCAATTGCTCGACCAGGTGCGCGCCGAACTGGAGCAACTCCTGGAAATGCAAGGCGAACCTATAGCGCAGATCGCCGCCCAACTGGGCTACAGCGATACGACCGCCTATCTGCATGCACGAAACCGATGGCGTGCGGTGAAGTAAGCCACTCCGCGCATTGCAGGCGTGTGCACATCGTGGCGAGGGAGCTTGCTCCCGCTGAGCCTGTAGGAGCTGTCGAGCGGAGCGAGGCTGCGATCTTTTTCCAGACACTTGAACCTCAAGCGAAAGATCAAAAGATCGCAGGCTTCGCCAGCTCCTACAGAGCCCAGCGGGAGCAAGCTCCCTCGCCACGTTGTGTGTTTGGCTGGGGAAATGCGGGATATCCAAGCGCCATGAGGTGCAACCACCCACCTATGGCAAACCCCGCTTTGTGGCGAGGGAGCTTGCTCCCGCCGGGGTGCGAAGCGCCCCCAAAACCCGTGGGAGCGGTCAACCTGGCGCACCACGTTGACCGCTCCACGCCCATCACGCCAATTTGAACGGCAACTCACGCAACGGTTTACCCGTCAGGCTCGCCACCGCGTTGGCAAAAGCCGGGGCCAACGCTGGAAGGCCGGGTTCGCCCATTCCCGTGGGTGGCTCGGCGCTGGGCACGATGTGGACGGCGAATTCCGGCATGTCGGTAATGCGCGGCACGCTGAAGTCGGCAAAATTGCTCTGCTGCACCACGCCGTCCTTCAGGGTGACGGCGCCACCGGGCAGGCACATCGACAAGCCCATCAGCGCCGCGCCCTGGACCTGGGCCTCGACGCTGCGTGGGTTGACGACCAGGTTGCAGTGCACGCCGGCGGTCACGTTGTGCAGCACCGGACGGCCATCCTGTACCGAGGCTTCGACCACGTAGGCCACCACCGAACTGAACGACTCGTGGACCGCCACGCCCCAGGCACGGCCCGCCGCTAGCTGGCGCTTGCCGTACTCGCTCTTGTCCACCGCCAACTGCAGCGCTTCGCGATGGCGTGGGCTCTGGTCGCCAAACAACTTCATCCGGTACGCCACCGGATCCTGTTTGGTGGTGCGGGCGATCTCGTCGATCAACGTCTCCATCACAAACGCCGTATGGGTGGAGCCCACGCTGCGCCACCACAATACGGGCACGTTGAGCTTGGGATGATGAACTGTCAGGCGCATGGGCAGCGGATAGGGATTGCGCATGCCCTCGGTGGCGGTCGGGTCGATGCCGTTCTTCACCCGCCCGCCAAATACGGTACCGGTGATGATCGATTGGCCCACCAAGGCGTGGTCCCAGGCGAGGACTTTGCCGCTGTCGTCAAAACCGATACGCGCACGGTGCAGATGCATGGGGCGGTAGTAGCCGCCCTTGATGTCGTCTTCCCGGCTCCAAAGGGTGCGGATAGGGGCATTGACGCCCGCCGTGCGAGCGGCCTTGGCGACTTCGCAGGCCATTACCACGAAATCGTTGGTGGGCACGCCGCGCCGGCCAAAGCCACCGCCAGCGGTCTGTACGTTGACCTGGATCTGCTCGGGCTTGAGGTCCAGTACCTTGGCGGCCGCAGCACCGTCGCCGCCGGGGAACTGCGTGCCGACCCACAGTTGAGCGCTGTCCTGGGCGAGTTGCACCGTGCAGTTCAGGGGCTCCATCGGGGCGTGGGCGAGGTAGGGAAACACGAACTCGGCGTCCAGTTGATGCGGTGCGCTGGCCAGCGGCGTCATATCGGCATCGAAGTGCAACGGGCCGGGCTGGCTGGCCAGCTCGCGGTATTGAGCCAGTTGTTTTTCGCTGTCGACTTTTTCCACGGTAGAAGTGTTCCATTCCACCTTCAGTGCATCCCGGGCCAATTTCGCCTGCCAGTAACCGTCGGCGACCACGGCGACACCTTCGGCGCCGCCGTCCAGCGGCACGCGCAACACGGCTTTGACGCCTTTCGTGGCCCGCGCGGCGCTGTCATCCAGGGAGGCAATCCTGGCGCCGAACACCGGTGGTCGAGCGACGACCGCCGTGAGCTGCCCCGGCAGGTGCATGTCGATGCCGAAATCCTGTTGGCCGCTGCTCTTGGCCTTGGCATCGATGCGGGTGGTGGCCTGGCCGATGATGCGGAAATCCTTGGGATCCTTGAGCGTGATCTGCTCAGGCACAGGCATCGCCATGGCGGCTTCGGCCAGTTCGCCGTAGCTCGCCTTGCGGCCCTCGGGCCCGAGTACCATGCCGGCCTGTGTACGCAGGCTCGCCACGTCCACATTCCAGCGGGCGGCAGCCGCACTCAACAGCATGGCGCGCGCACGGGCGCCGAGTTCGCGGTACTGGGTGTAGCTGTTCTTGATTGTGTTGGAACCACCGGTGAGGTGAATGCCGAAGGCCGGGTCCATGTAGGCGGCGTCGTTGCTACCGTTGCGACTGCGCACCAGGCTCCAGTCGGCATCCAGTTCCTCGGCGAGAATCATCGGCAGGGCGGTCTGTACGCCCTGGCCGAACTCCAAGCGGTTGATGGTCACCGTGACTTCGCCACTGGGCGCGATCTGGACGAAGGCGGAGGGTTGCTGGGTCGGCTTGAGCGACGTTACCGCAGCGCCATTGGCCTCCTGCGCCAAGGCCAGGTGCGGGAACGCGCCCAAGGCCAGCCCGCCGATGCCGACGATCTTGAGAAAACTGCGCCGGGGCAGGGCTGCTGGGCCGTCAACCTCGCCGCGTTCGAGCATCTGTTGCAAGGCGCGGGGGAGCTCGTTCGGGAATATCTCGTTCAACATGGTCGGCTCCGATCAGGCAAGGGTCTTGGCGGCATCAGCCACCGCGGCGCGGATACGGGCGTAGGTGCCACAGCGGCAGATATTGCCGGCCATGGCCGAGTCGATCTCGGCCACCGTGGGCTGCTTGCCCTTGGGCTGGGCCTTGAGGAAAGCCGTTGCGCTCATGATCTGGCCGCTCTGGCAGTAGCCGCATTGCGCCACGTCGTGCTTGACCCATGCGTCGTGCACGGCGCTACCCACCGGATCGCTGCCGTTGGTGGCCGCTTCGATGGTGGTGATCTTCTTGCCCTCGGCGGCGGCAATGGGCGTCACGCAGGAACGAATGGCCTGGCCGTCCAGGTGCACGGTGCAGGCACCACACAACGCCGCGCCGCAGCCGAACTTGGTGCCGGTCATGCCCAGCGTATCGCGCAGGGTCCAGAGAATCGGGGTGCCAGGGTCTACGTCGACCGTGTATTCACGGCCGTTTATGTTCAGGGCGCTCATAGGGGGACCAGCTCCAGATGGTTTGGCTCTGGTTAACTATAGGAAGGAATGGTTGGGGTGGGTTGCACGATCCGGGCTGATTCTTGCCTGATTTTGCAAACCAACCCGGGATATCAGTCTCCAAGCGTAGTAGAACCCTCTGGCTAGATGCTCTGCGCAAAGCCATGGAGTTCTGCAAACCACACCACGGCCAACGTCAGCAGCAGGAGAACGACCAAGACCGGCGCAAACGCCACGACGCCCAAGTGATCGAGCAGCAGACCACCGACGATCCCGCCGCCGGCAATGGCGAGGTTCCAGGCCGTGACCAGCATGGACTGGGCAAGATCCGCCGCGTCTCCGGCCGTCTTGGCGATAGCCGTCTGGAACAGTGTCCCGGCCCCTCCGAAAGCGATTCCCCAAGCCGCTACCGCGATATAAACCACAGCAGGCGTGTCGCTCATGGCGCCAAGTGCCAATGCCGCGAGGGCGAACAGCACCGTGCCGGCCAGCGTCAACGCCCGCAGGTGGCGATCGATCAGCACGCCGACGACCCAGATCCCCAGCAACGACGCGACACCGAAGACCAGCAGGACGAGATCTATCCGCTCGCCCAGGCCCGCCGCCGTCAAAAACGGGGCGATATAGGTGAAGAGAAGGTTGTGCGCCAGGACAAACGCCAGCACCACGAACAACACCGAGCGAGCGCCCGGAAGGGTGAAGACCTGACCCAAGGCAAGGCGCTTATGGGTGGCTTGCCCAGGGTAGTCGGGCACCTTGAGACGGACCCAGACCATCAAGGCGACGGCGAACACGCTCATGATGGCGAAGCTCATCCGCCAACCGATCAGGTTGCCGAGCAGCGTGCCGGCGGGCACGCCCAGGGATAACGCCAAGGGCGCGCCCACCATGGCGATTGCAATGGCTCGGCCTCTCTGGTGCTCGGGCACCATGCGCGCGGCGTAGCCGGCCAGCAAGGCCCACAGCAACCCGGCCGATACGCCACCCAGCAAGCGCGCGACCATCGTCAAACCATAGTGGGTGGAAAGGGTCGTGCCCGTGTTGGCAACGGCGAAACCGGCAATGGCCAGCAACAACAGCGACCTGCGCCGCATGCCTTGAGTCGCGGCGGTCAGCGGTATGGCTGCCAGCAAGGAACCTATGGCGTAGACCGTGACCAACTGGCCGGCTAGGGATTCGGAGATCGCCAGCCCTTCGCTGATCTGTGAGAGCAGGCCGGCGGGCAAGGCTTCGGTGAGTATCGGCACGAAGGCGGCGAGCGCGAGGGCAAACAGTGAACCGATGGGGAGCGGTGCGGTGTCTTGAGCAACCTCTGCATCGATATGGGTATTGGCAATCGTCATGGGGCACCTGCCTGAAGCGCTGATAAGTGTCGAACACGGTAAGTGCGCCTCTTTTGCAAGACAAGAATGCTAGAGTGCTGAACACATCGGAAAAAATGTCCGCAATGGAGGCTGGCTTGGAATCACTGAGCGGGATTGATTTTTTTGTGCGTGCGGCCGAAACCCGCAGTTTTTCAGAAGCGGGCAGGGCGCTGGGCATTTCGTCTTCGGCGGTGGGCAAGAGCGTGGCGCGGCTGGAGGAACGGCTGGGGGTACGCTTGTTTCATCGCAGCACGCGCAGTATCACGCTGACGGCGGAAGGTGCGCTGTTCCTCGAACGTTGCCGGCGCATTCTCTGCGAAGTCGAAGCGGCCGAACAGGAGTTGTCGCAAACCCGCGAAGCACCCCGGGGCAAGCTGCGCGTGAGCTTGCCGCTGGTTGCGGATCTGGTCATGCCGACGCTGATTGCCTTCATGCGTCGCTACCCCAGTATCGAACTGGATCTGGATTTTTCCGACAGGCTGGTGGACATCATCGAGGAAGGTTTCGATGCGGTCATTCGGACCGGAGAACCGAACGACTCTCGGCTGATGTCTCGCCCGTTGGGTACGTTCACCCTGGTTGTGGTCGGGTCGCCCCGGTACTTCGCCGAACACGGCACCCCCCAGGTGCCGGCGGATCTGCTGCGTCATGCCTGCCTGCTGTATAAATTCCCCAGCACTGGCAGGATGCAGGTCTGGCCGGTAAACGGGGATGGGGCGCCGGATCTCAATTTGCCGGCGACCCTGGTCTGCAACACCACCGAGGCGTTGCTGCATGTCGTGCACGATGCGTTGGGGATTGCTTGCGTGCCGGACTTCACCGTGCGTGAAGCCATCGCCAGCGGTGAGCTGGTCACCGTCCTGGATGACTTCAACCGGTATCAGAACACCTTCCGCATGCTCTGGCCTTCCAGCAAACATTTGGCACCGAAACTGCGGGTATTCATTGACTTCATGAGCAGTGAATTATTCAAGTGACGCTTGGGCGCTTTTGTGGCGAGGGAGCTTGCTCCCGCTTGAGCGCGCAGCGTTGATCGCTTTTTTGGGGCCGCTGCGCGCCCCAGCGGGAGCAAGCTCCCTCGCCACAGGACCGTGCCGTTCTCGAAGCCCTCGTGGCCCTGTAGCTGAACCACCGCCATCGCGAGCAGGCGCAACATTCAGGTCTATCCCAGCCCCTTGTGGGAGCGAGCTTGCTCGCGAAGAGGGCAGCCAATCCAACACTCATTTAGCTGGACCACCGCCATCGCGAGCAAGCTCGCTCCCACAGGGGAATCAAGGCGCCTTGTTCTCGACCAGGCAGTTCCCACCATCCACCACGATGACTTCGCCAGTGAGGTAGCTGGCCTCTGCCGACGCAAGGAAAGCCACCAATGCCGCCACCTCCTCGGGACGTCCGGCCCGGCCCATCGGCGTGTAACCGGCTGCCTTGGCTTCCTCGTCGGTGGTCGAGCCCGTGGTGATCCAGCCGGGCGCGACGCTGTTGACAGTGATCCCTTGCTGGGCGACTTCCAGCGCCAGGCTCATGCTCATGCCAACCATTGCCGCTTTCGCGGCGCTGTAAGCCGCTTCACCGGGGTTGCTGCAGCGGGTGCCGGTCGTGGAACTGATGTTGACAATCCGCCCGTAACGACGCGCACGCATGCCGGGCAGGACCGCCCGCGTAAGCAGAA
Source organism: Pseudomonas sp. CG7 (assembly GCF_023701885.1). Taxonomy (NCBI): domain Bacteria; kingdom Pseudomonadati; phylum Pseudomonadota; class Gammaproteobacteria; order Pseudomonadales; family Pseudomonadaceae; genus Pseudomonas; species Pseudomonas sp. CG7. The sequence continues at coordinate 28,194 of NZ_JABAEE010000074.1, forward strand.
AGGCCGTGGTGAGGTTTCGCGCCAGTGTCAGGTTCCAGGCGTGCAGGTCCATGGTCGCCAGGTCGGAAAAGAACTCCGGACTGCCTTGCATGGCCATGCCCGCGTTGGTCCCCAGAATATCGACCTGCCCCCAGACGGACTCCGCCCCCGCCATAACCTCATGGACCTGGTCTTCATCGGTAAGATCGAGCGCCCGTCCTTCGACATCGAACCCTTCGGCACGCAACTCTGCGACGCGTTCGAGGATGCGTGCACTGCTGGCGGTGATGATCAGTCTGGCACCGGCGGCACCCAACCTGCGGGCGATTGCCATGCCGATTCCGACCTCACTGCCAACCCCACTGATGAGTGCCACGGGGTTCTTTCCGATGACGTGCGGCATGGTGCCTCCAAAGGGTGTAAATGATTGTCGGGGGGCGCAGCGCTATACAAACACCCTGATCATCGCCCGAATGCCGCAGTCATCCCCAACAAGCGCTTTTGCCGCCAGGCCGGTGCGCTGGTGGGGAAAAGCGCTTCGGTGGGACGAAAGCGGGCGCGGCCGCAGGCGGCGGCGATGCGCTGGCTTTGCTGGCCGTGGACCAGGGCTTGCTGGAAACTGTGTTCGCCATGGGCCAGCCCCAGCATATAACGAGTACCCACCTGGAAATCGCCACCATTGGCTTGCCACCAGCTTTCGATTAGCTGCGGGTCGGGCCAGGGCAGGTTTTCATCGGGGTCCATGGTCACATTGGGATCTTCGGGATTGTCGTTCGGGCCTGCATCGAAATCCGGCAGGGCTTGCAGTTCCAGGTCGAGTAGCGCCAGGTCCGCGCCAGTGATCAAGCTGAAGGCTTCGCCGGCGACGCGGGCATGGGGCAAGTCGCTCATCTGCTGGATCAACCAGGGGACGCAGACCGGATCACCCAGCAGCCCAAGGGCCTGGATGCCGATGCGCCGATCCCTGGGATCCTGTACCCATTGGCGTATCCAGGCGATGCTGGGCTCGCGCTCCTGCCAGGCCAGCAACACGCAAAGCGCGCGGTATTGAAATTCGCCCGGTCGTTCGGCAAATGTGCGCAGAGGTTCCAAGGCCTGCTGATCACCCATTTGGGCGGTGGCCCAATTGGCCCAGAAGCGCGTGGCGGCGTCTTCATGCTGACGGTGGGCACGAATCGCCGACAGCAGGTCACGACGACGTAGCTCGCCAGCGGTGCGGGCGGCACGTGCCTGCACGCTTGGGTCGGCGTCGGACAGTCCGGCCAGTAGGGCAGGGCCTGGGTCGTGGCGATGCATGCCGCAGGCCGCAAGGCCGAGGCGACGGAACAGGGGCTCGGGGGAGGCGAGCATGCGCTCGATCCAGGGCGATACCCGGTCCCAGTCGAGCCAACCCAGGGCCATCAGGTAACCGCGCTCGGTTTCCAAGGCGCTGCGCAAATGCGCGCTGAGCCGCGACAGCGCTTTGCCATTGGCCGTCTCGAAAGCCAGCACCACGCCGGCGAACATTTCGCCGACAGCGTGCGGGCCGAGCTGGGCCAGTAGCGTTTCCAGGCCGCCAGGGGCGGCGATTCGCAAGCCGTCGAGGTGAGCGTCGAGGCGGTTATCGAGGTTGTCTAGGTGGGCGATGTCGTAATGCGGTGCGCGCAGGGCATAGTCGCGCAGGATGGCGAGGAAGCTGGCTTCTTCGGCGTGTTGGTCCAAAACAATGGAAGTGACTGGCATGTTGAATGTTCTGCCTCCAGCGGTTCTTCGACAGGAACCTTCGAATGACTGGCCAGACGTTGGGCTCCCAATTGCTACGTGCCCTTGGCACGCGTCACTTCATGATCGTTTGCCATTGATCATCGCGGATCAACCCAATCGTCCTGTCCGCAAAGGACCATACCCCTTCGTTGCTGCTTCGAAGCACTGTGAACTGGAGGTCTGCTTCCTCTATATCCAAGGCAATCAACGTCTGTCCGACGACTTTGTCCACACCGGCCAAATGCGCTGCATATATTTCATCGTGATAGGCCGCGACTCCCCAGTAGCTTCTGCTCGTGTCAATCGGCTGAATAATGGACCATTGATCTGCAACCCCGATCAGTACAGTTCCGTTCTTGCCTACGATGACATAGTGACCGTTGTCCAGCCGGCAGATACTGGTAAGACTTGCGTTGGTGGGTAGATCAATGACCGACCAGTTCTTACCGTCGAAATGCGCAGCGTAACCATCGGAAGTTACAGCGACAAAGTCGCTGCGACCGCTTCCAGCGATATCTTCAATTGTCACTTCCTGATGGCCAACGCTTAACTTCGGCAGCGTCTCGAACGTATCGCCGGACAAGCGATAGACCTGGCCGACCGATCCTGCGCAGATCACCTCATCACCCAGGATACGAATTCTGCGCAGTGGCCCAATGTCACTGACGGCAGCGTTTGCGTAGGCCTTTCGTGAGGCTTTGAGTTCCTCTTTTGTTGTTGGCGATTTCCAGTCGAAACGCACGACTGAGCCATTCTCTCCCAAGACGTAAGCAGAGCCGTCAATAGCGGCATCAACCGAGAGAATAGCTTCTGCAGACAATCCGAACTCAAGCCAGACATCCTGCTTTCTAACGCCGATCCTGTTCTTTGGGTTGTCATAATCGCCGCCAACGGTACAGGCCGCGATGATGATGCCCGCGACCGGACTAACACCCTCTTGAATAAAGGCCCCTTCAATAAACTCCGCATCTGATATTCCGTTCATCTTCACTCGATCCCCGTGTTTGTTAATCGTCCAAGACTATGGCGGCTGGCGGTTGTTTCGCTCTGGGCAGCGGATCGTTGGGTTTCACCGTCAATTCCATCTTCTGGTGGCCATCCTCCAACTGCTTTTGCAGGCACTCCTTGTCACATCCTTTGGCTCCGGGTGGAACATTGACTTTGCCAACCGCCGACTTCGCGCCTACCTCGCAACCGACGGCCAGGGTATAGGCCTTGCCTCGGTTGGCAGGATTAGCGAGCCAAGCATTTCTTTCTACGGTGTAATTGCACCCTACCTGCCCATGCTCGGTACGTAATGAATGGCTATGGCCCTCCACACAGAGACAGGGGGCCTTGTCCGATTCATAGTTCGTCGTTGCGTCGGTGGAGCTTCGGTTGACATGTGCGACGAATTCCTTGGATGGAAGCAGGTGGTGGCCTGTCATCGGTTTGCCATCCGCGCCGTTGCAACAACGGTTCGGGGTTTTCGGCATAACCAGGCATTTACGGCTGCTACAACACTTGGCGCTTTTGTCTTCGGCACCCGAGCATTGGGTCTTGATATCCTTTGCCATGGGTTGGCAAGGGTGACCAGCGGTATCCATCGCAATTGCATCTTGATAAGGCCAAGGGCCGGTGTTGCTTGTCGATCCGTGGTTATGGGTGGTCAGGTCCATATTTCGCACGACGTTTTCAGCTTCAAACTTCACATTCATCGACCAGGCTGTGAAATAGACTTTCCCTTTGATCTTGCCGGTGATGATCCCCTTTTTAGGCGCGTTTCCAGCCTCATCGCCATAACTGGTCTTGAAATAACTCTTATCCTTGAGCATGGCCTCCTTGCCACTGATCTTCACCGTTCGCGTGCCCCGGGTGGTGTCCTTGGCCAAGCCGGTATTGGGATAGGGCTGTCTCTACTACACATCTCCGAGCCCACGCGACAGGCAGAAATAGCGTATGGGGGCTGGTGGGTGAAACA
>NZ_JABAEE010000075.1:0-30928 GCF_023701885.1 Pseudomonas sp. CG7
TACGAGGCCAAAAGTCGTGATCGTCAGCTTAGAGCCTTACAGCGTAAGGCTACAAAGCTGGGTGTTCGATTGGTCGCGGCTTAAAAAGCTTTGGAGAACAAGGGGATGGATTTTGTTTGATGAGAGCTTGCTCCCGCTGGGGTGCGAAGCGCCCCCTCTAACCATCAGGCGCACTGGTTTCCCCGGAGGACTGATTGGGGCTGCTGCGCAGCCCAGCGGGAGCAAGCTCCCTCGCCACAAAAGCATGAAAACCCCAAGGCATGAAAAAGCCCCTGGCGACCGAGTCGCCAGGGGCTTTTTTACAGGCGGGTATTACAGGCCGGCAGCGGCGCGCAGGGCGTCGGCGCGGTCGGTTTTTTCCCAGGTGAACGTGGTGAAGGTGTCGTCACCCACGGTCTTGGTCTGTGGCGTGCGACCGAAGTGGCCGTAGGCAGCAGTGTCCTGGTACATCGGGTGCAGCAGGTCGAGCATCTTGGTGATGGCGTACGGACGCAGGTCGAACACTTCACGGACCAGGTTGATGATCTTGTCATCGCCGATCTTGCCGGTGCCGAAGGTGTTCAGCGAAATCGACGTAGGCTGGGCCACGCCAATGGCGTAGGACACCTGGATCTCGCAACGCTCGGCCAGGCCGGCGGCTACGATGTTCTTGGCGACATAACGACCGGCGTAGGCGGCCGAACGGTCAACCTTGGAAGGGTCCTTGCCGGAGAACGCGCCGCCGCCGTGACGGGCCATGCCGCCGTAGCTGTCGACGATGATCTTGCGACCGGTCAGGCCGCAGTCGCCCACCGGGCCGCCGATGATGAACTGGCCGGTCGGGTTGATGTGGAACTGGGTGTCCTTGGACAGCAACTCGGCAGGCAGCACGTGCTTGACGATCAGTTCCATCACGCCTTCGCGCAGGTCTTTGTAGGACACATCAGGGTTGTGCTGGGTCGACAGAACGACAGCGTCGATGCCGACCACCTTGCCGCCTTCGTAGCGGCAGGTCACCTGGGACTTGGCGTCCGGGCGCAACCACGGCAGCAGGCCGGATTTACGAGCCTCGGCCTGGCGCTGGACCAGCTGGTGCGAGAAGGTGATCGGGGCCGGCATCAGCACGTCGGTCTCGTTGCTGGCGTAGCCGAACATCAGGCCCTGGTCGCCGGCGCCCTGGTCTTCTGGCTTGGCCCGATCAACGCCCTGGTTGATGTCGGGGGACTGCTTGCCGATGATGTTCATCACGCCGCAGGTCGCGCCGTCGAAGCCGACGTCGGAGCTGTTGTAGCCAATGCCCAGGATGACGTCGCGGACGATCTGTTCCAGGTCGACCCAGGCCGAGGTCGTGACTTCGCCGGCGATGATTGCCACGCCCGTTTTCACCAGAGTCTCGCACGCCACGCGGGCGAACTTGTCTTCAGCAATGATGGCGTCCAGCACCGCATCAGAAATCTGGTCGGCGATTTTGTCCGGATGCCCTTCAGACACGGACTCGGAGGTGAAAAGGGAGTATTCGCTCATCTCGATGTTTTCCTACAAGTTACCGTTGGTGAGTGTCGCCAGTGGCCGCTGAAAGTGGCGAACCTGGATCTGGAAACCATTACGTAAGCCTATATAGAGGCTTTCCCCGGGCACGAGGCCCGCTGTGGTGGCCCAGCGGGCCAGGTCGTCTTGTTCAAAGCCGAGCCAGAGATCGCCGCAGGCTTCCCTGGCCCAACTCTGGTTGTGGCTGCATAACTCGGTTACCAGCAGGCTGCCGCCCGGTTGCAGCAGGCCGGCCATGTGCTTGAGTGCCTCGGCCGGCGCGGCGAAATGATGCAGCACCATATTCAATACAACGCAGTCAGCCTGCAGGTTCATGCCATCCAGTGCATCGGCCAGTTGCAGGCGGACGTTAGCCAGGGCCTCGCGCTCACAAACCTGGCGCGCCAGTTCGAGCATGGCCGGGCTGTTGTCCAGCGCCGTCACTTGGCTGAAGCGCCGCGCCAGCTCCGGCAGAAACGCACCGTCGCCGGGGCCGACTTCGATCGCCGTGGCCGTGGGCTCGAAGCTCAATTTATCGAGCAGTGCCACGACGCTTTCGCGGTACTGCGGCAGTCCGGCGATCAGGTCTTGCTGGGCGCGAAACTTCTCGGCGACCCGTGCGAAGAAGTCCTGGCTGGCAGCGGCCCGTTGGCCGTGGACCTGGGCGATGCGAGCCTGCACGTCGCTCGGCAGGGCCAGCGCGTCCACTTCGTCCAGCAGCGCCGCGTGCAGCTTGCCGCCCAACAGGTCGGTGTGGGGCAGGGCGCGGCGATAGAAGATGGCGTTGCCTTCCCGGCGGGTCGCCACCAGCTCGGCCTGGGCCAGGACCTTGAGGTGGTGGCTCATGCCGGACTGACCGATGCCGAAGATCTGCGCCAGTTCCAGCACGCCGAACGAATCGTTGGCCAGGGCGCGCAAAACATTGAGCCGCAACGGATCGCCGCCGGCCTTGCAAAGGGCCGCCAGCTCATCGCAGTCGTCATGACGAATGGTGGGCGCGGGTAAGTTCATGAGCGGCAGTCTAGTGAGGGGTTTGGATCGCCGCAAGGTCAATATCTAAAAGTTTTGATATTGGTGGATAAATGGCACTTCCCAACCTGTGCGTGACTCTACACCCCATCAGCGGAAAGGTTTCACCTGGCGAATGCGACTTTATCCACCGGAAAAACGCTCATGGATGACTATCTGTCATTGCCCCGGGGCGGGTGGGTGAGGGAAAATGCTCGCCTTTTTCAGTTTCGTTTTATTCATTCTCGATTCAATACCCGCAGGAGAACAGCGATGCCCAGCCGTCGTGAGCGTGCCAATGCCATTCGTGCCCTCAGCATGGATGCCGTGCAGAAAGCCAACAGCGGCCATCCCGGTGCCCCCATGGGTATGGCGGATATCGCCGAGGTGCTTTGGCGCGACTACCTCAAGCACAGCCCGAGCAACCCGGCCTTCGCCGACCGTGACCGTTTCGTACTGTCCAACGGTCACGGCTCGATGTTGATCTACTCGCTGCTGCACCTGACCGGCTATGACCTGTCGATCGATGACCTGAAGAACTTCCGCCAACTGCACAGCCGCACCCCGGGCCACCCGGAATACGGCTACACCCCGGGCGTGGAAACCACCACCGGTCCATTGGGCCAGGGCCTGGCCAACGCCGTGGGTTTTGCCCTGGCGGAAAAAGTCCTGGCCGCGCAGTTCAACCGCCCGGGTCATAACGTCGTCGATCACCACACCTACGTGTTCCTGGGTGATGGCTGCATGATGGAAGGCATTTCCCATGAAGTCGCCTCCTTGGCCGGCACCCTGGGCCTGGACAAGCTGATCGCGTTCTACGACGACAACGGCATCTCCATCGACGGCGAAGTCGAAGGCTGGTTCACCGACGACACCCCCAAGCGCTTCGAAGCCTACAACTGGCTAGTGATCCGCAACGTCGACGGTCACGATCCGGAAGAGATCAAGATTGCCATCGAGACGGCGCGCAAGAGCACCCAGCCGACCCTGATCTGCTGCAAGACCACCATCGGTTTCGGCTCGCCGAACAAGCAGGGCAAGGAAGACTGCCACGGCGCGCCACTGGGCGCCGAGGAAATCGCCCTGACCCGCGCTGCGCTGAAGTGGAACCATGGCCCGTTCGAAATCCCGGCCGACATCTATGCCGAATGGGATGCCAAGGAAAAAGGCCGCGCCCTCGAAGCCGAGTGGGACCAGCGTTTCGCTGCCTATTCCGCCGAATTCCCTGAGCTGGCCAACGAACTGGTGCGTCGCCTCAGCGGCGAGTTGCCGGCCGATTTCGCCGAAAAAGCCTCGGCATATATCGCTGAAGTCGCCGCCAAGGGCGAAACCATCGCCAGCCGCAAGGCCAGCCAGAACACCCTGAACGCCTTCGGCCCATTGCTGCCGGAACTGCTGGGCGGTTCGGCCGACCTGGCCGGTTCCAACCTGACCCTGTGGAAAGGCTGCAAAGGTGTCAGCGCCGAAGACGCCAGCGGCAACTACATGTACTACGGCGTTCGTGAGTTCGGCATGAGCGCGATCATGAACGGCGTTGCGCTGCACGGCGGCCTGGTGCCTTACGGCGCGACCTTCCTGATGTTCATGGAGTACGCCCGCAACGCCGTGCGCATGTCGGCGTTGATGAAAAAACGCATCCTGTATGTGTTCACCCATGACTCCATCGGCTTGGGCGAAGACGGCCCGACGCACCAGCCGATCGAGCAACTGGCGAGCCTGCGTTGCACGCCGAACCTGGATACCTGGCGTCCCTGCGATGCCGTGGAATCGGCGGTGGCCTGGAAATACGCCCTCGAGCGTAACGACGGCCCGTCGGCACTGATCTTTTCGCGCCAGAACCTGCAGCACCAGAACCGCGGTGCCGACCAGATCGGCGACATCGCGCGCGGCGGCTACGTGCTCAAGGATTGCATTGGCGAGCCTGAGCTGATCCTGATTGCTACCGGTTCCGAAGTCGGCCTGGCCGGCCAGGCCTATGACAAGCTGACCGAGCAGGGCCGCAACGTACGCGGGGTGTCCATGCCGTGCACCAGCGTGTTCGTCGCCCAGGATGCCGGTTACAAGCAAGCGGTGTTGCCGCTGCAGGTCAGTGCGCGGATCGCCATCGAAGCTGCCCATGCCGATTACTGGTACAAGTACGTGGGCCTGGAAGGCCGCGTGATCGGCATGACCACCTACGGCGAATCGGCACCTGCGCCGGCGCTGTTCGAGGAGTTTGGCTTCACCCTGGAAAACATCCTGGGTCAGGCGGAAGAGCTGCTGGAAGACTGATCTGTAAAAGGTTGTCTGTGCTGACGCCATCGCGAGCGAGCTCGCTCCCACAAGGATCTCCACTGACCCTGTGGGAGCGAGCTTGCTCGCGATAGCGGTGGTGCAGGCAATGCTGGTCTTAACGGATTCACCCGATCAGAGAACCCCCATGCCCCAACCGCGTCCCTACAAAGTTGCACTCAACGGCTACGGCCGGATTGGTCGTTGCGTCTTGCGTGCGTTGTTCGAGCGAGGGGCCAAGGCCGGTTTCGAAATCGTGGCGATCAACGACCTGGCCGACATGGCCAGCATCGAATACCTGACACGCTTTGACTCCACCCACGGCCGGTTCCCCGGTGAAGTGCGGGTCGAGGGCGATTGTCTGCATATCAATGGTGATTGCGTGAAGGTCCTGCGCAGCGCCACCCCCGAAGGCATCGATTGGGCGTCCCTGGGCGTCGATCTGGTGCTTGAATGTTCCGGCGCCTATAACACTCGCGACGATGGCCTGCGCTTCATCGCCGCCGGCGCGCCACGGGTATTGTTCTCACAGCCGATGGCCAGCGAAGCGGACGTCGACGCCACCATCGTCTATGGCGTGAACCAGGATTGCCTGAGCGGCGAAGAGCTGCTGGTGTCCAACGCGTCCTGCACGACCAACTGCGGCGTGCCGCTGTTGCGCCTGCTGGACCAGGCCATCGGCCTGGAATATGTATCGATCACCACCATCCACTCGGCGATGAACGACCAGCCGGTGATCGATGCCTATCACCACGAGGACTTGCGCCGCACCCGTTCGGCGTTCCAGTCGGTGATTCCGGTGTCCACTGGTCTGGCGCGCGGCATCGAACGGCTGCTGCCGGAACTTGCCGGGCGAATTCAGGCCAAAGCCGTGCGGGTGCCGACGGTCAACGTGTCCTGCCTCGACATTACGATGCAGACCGTGAGCGATACCGACGCCACCGAGGTCAACCGAATCCTGCGCGAAGCCGCCACCAGCGGCCCGCTCAAAGGCCTCCTGGCCTATACCGAGTTGCCTCACGCCAGCTGTGATTTTAATCATGACCCCCATTCGGCCATTGTCGATGCCAGCCAGACCCGTGTATCCGGGCCGCGGCTTGTGAACATCCTGGCCTGGTTCGACAACGAATGGGGGTTCGCCAACCGAATGCTGGACGTTGCCGAGCATTACCTGCAAACCGCTTCGAAAAAACCTGCTCTCTAAACAGTTACCCAGGAATTGCGCCCCATGACCGTGTTGAAGATGTCCGACCTCGATCTGCAAGGTAAGCGCGTACTGATCCGCGAAGACCTCAACGTCCCCGTCAAGGACGGTTTTGTCACCAGCGACGCGCGTATCCTGGCTTCGCTGCCGACCATCAAGCTGGCCTTGGAAAAAGGCGCGGCCGTGATGGTTTGCTCCCACCTGGGCCGTCAGACCGAAGGCGAGTTCTCGGCGGAAAACAGCCTCAAGCCTGTGGCCGACTACCTGAGCAAGGCCTTGGGCCGCGAAGTGCCGCTAGTGGCCGATTACCTGGGCGGCGTCGACGTCAAGGCCGGCGACGTGGTGCTGTTCGAAAACGTGCGCTTCAACAAGGGCGAGAAAAAGAACGCCGACGAACTGGCCCAGCAATACGCCGCCCTGTGCGACGTGTTCGTCATGGACGCTTTCGGCACCGCTCACCGCGCCGAAGGCTCGACCCATGGCGTGGCGAAGTTCGCCAAAGTCGCCGCCGCAGGTCCCCTGCTGGCCGCCGAACTGGACGCATTGGGCAAGGCCCTGGGTTCGCCGGCCCAGCCAATGGCTGCCATTGTGGCCGGCTCCAAGGTTTCCACCAAACTGGACGTGCTCAATAGCCTGAGCCAAGTCTGCAACCAGTTGATCGTGGGTGGCGGCATCGCCAACACCTTCCTGGCTGCTGCCGGTCACCCGGTTGGCAAATCCCTGTACGAGCCAGACCTGCTGGACACTGCCCGGGAAATCGCCGCCAAGGTCAGCGTACCGTTGCCGGTGGACGTGGTCGTGGCCAAGGAATTCGCTGAAAGCGCCACCGCTACCGTCAAGCTGATCGCCGATGTGGCCGACGATGACATGATCCTCGACATCGGTCCGCAAACCGCAGCCAACTTCGCCGAACTGCTGAAATCCTCCCAGACGATCCTGTGGAACGGTCCGGTTGGCGTGTTCGAGTTCGACCAGTTCGGCAACGGCACCAAGGTGCTGGCCCAAGCCATCGCTGAAAGCGCGGCGTTCTCCATCGCCGGTGGCGGCGACACCCTGGCGGCCATCGATAAATATGGCGTGGCCGCACAGATCTCCTACATTTCTACCGGTGGCGGCGCATTCCTCGAATTCGTCGAAGGCAAAGTGCTGCCTGCCGTGGAAGTCCTGGAAAGCCGGGCCAAGGCCTGACGCTGCGTTGACCAGGCAAAGGAGTGTTCTGATGGTCAAGACGTTCACGTTGCTGCTGGCGGCGACGATGCTGGTGGCTTGCTCAAGCAGCCCGGAGGCCCCGGCCCCGCAAACCGGCACGCCGACACCCGAAGAAGGCTGTTACCAGGCCGACTGGCAAGCCGAGACCAATCCGGTGCTGAACAAGCGTTCCGGACCGGACGGCCTGGACAAATACGAGACGCAAACCCCGGCCAAGGAACATGGTTGTCCTTGACGGGTCTGACACTTAACTCATGGCGGGCGGCAGGTGCCGTCCGTCGAGGAACACGGATGAAAGGCTTGATCGCCGTCGTGGCGTTGGCATTGCTGGCCGGTTGTTCGCAACTGGGTTTTTTGCAGGCGTCCGAACCTGTTTCAGAGGGCTGGACAAGCTGGACCTGTGACAGCGAGGCCAAAGTGCTGTGGCGCTACACCGATGCCGCACGCAAGGAAGTCGATGTACGCCTGGGCGGCGCCGATAAGGTGTATCGCCTCACGCTGGAGCCGGGCGCCGAAGGTTCGCTGTACAGCGACGACATGCTGGCGTTTCACGTCAAGGGTGAGGAAGGCCTGGTGTACTGGGTCGCCACCAATGACTTGATTGGGCGTGGCTGCAAGGCGCAGTGACAGGATTGATCTGATTCACCGAGATCTGAACGTGGACGCAGATCCATTGTGGGAGCGAGCTTGCTCGCGATAGCGGTCTATCAGGCAACAGTCATGTTGGATGTGCCGCCCTTATCGCGAGCAAGCTCGCTCCCACAGGACCGCGTCAATATTTGGATCTAGCGATACCGACACGCAGCTCGGGCCAACCCCCGATCCGCAATGACTTGAATAGCCGCCGCCGCTCCGGCAGGCTGGCACGATTAACGACCCTCGACCGGGAGAGAGACACAATGGCACTTATCAGCATGCGTCAGATGCTGGACCACGCAGCCGAGTTCGGCTACGGCGTTCCAGCCTTTAACGTCAACAACCTTGAGCAGATGCGCGCCATCATGGAAGCCGCTGACAAGACTGACTCTCCGGTGATCGTCCAGGCTTCTGCCGGCGCCCGCAAATACGCCGGCGCGCCATTCCTGCGTCACCTGATCCTGGCGGCGATCGAAGAATTCCCGCACATCCCGGTGTGCATGCACCAGGACCACGGCACCAGCCCGGATGTCTGCCAGCGCTCCATCCAGCTGGGCTTCAGCTCGGTGATGATGGACGGTTCCCTTGGCGAGGACGGCAAGACCCCAACCGACTACGAATACAACGTACGCGTCACCCAGCAAACCGTCGCCATGGCCCATGCCTGCGGCGTCTCGGTGGAAGGTGAGCTGGGTTGCCTGGGTTCACTGGAAACCGGCATGGCCGGTGAAGAAGACGGTATCGGCGCCGAAGGCGTGCTCGACCACAGCCAAATGCTGACCGACCCGGAAGAAGCCGCGGATTTCGTCAAGAAAACCCAGGTCGACGCCCTGGCCATCGCCATCGGCACCAGCCACGGTGCCTACAAGTTCACCAAGCCGCCTACCGGTGACGTGCTGGCCATCGACCGTATCAAGGAAATCCACAAGCGCATTCCCAACACTCACTTGGTGATGCACGGTTCTTCTTCGGTGCCGCAAGAATGGCTGGCGATCATCAACCAGTACGGTGGCGACATCAAGGAAACCTACGGCGTGCCAGTTGAGGAGATCGTCGAAGGTATCAAGTACGGCGTGCGCAAGGTCAACATCGATACCGATCTGCGCCTGGCTTCCACCGGTGCGATGCGTCGGTTGATGGCGACCAACCCGAGCGAGTTTGATCCGCGTAAGTTCTTTGGTGCGACTGTGACGGCGATGCGGGATGTTTGTATTGCGCGTTATGAGGCGTTTGGTACGGCGGGTAATGCTTCGAAGATCAAGCCGATCTCTCTGGAGGCTATGTATCAGCGGTATTTGAAGGGTGAGTTGAACGCTAAGGTTAATTGATGTTTTAGCGTTGTTAGAAAGCCCGCAGTGATGCGGGTTTTTTTATGGGTGGGATTTGGGTGTGTATCCGTTTTTTGGGTTACGGCTGCTTAGGGTTCCGCCCTGACGGCGGGTCACTTTTGAAGAGCGCAAAAGTAACCAAAACGCTTCTGCCCCACCACTCGGTGCCTCGCTAGGGCTCGGCATACCCTCACTCCGGCATTGCTCCGTGGGCCGCCGCGAAGGGCCATCCATGGCCCAGCGCGGCTATCCCGGCATCCATGCCGGGATGCCCACTCCACAATGCCTGCGTTCGGCCATCGTGGTTAACGGGGCGCCCGGATCAACGTCCATCGCGAGGTGGCCTAGTAGCCGACCTGGCTCTTGGTGGGATCGCGTTTCTCCTGTGGGAGCGAGCTTGCTCGCGACGGCGGTATCACAGTCGATGAAGCTGTTGAATGTGCCGGCCTCTTCGCGGGCGGGCTTGCGTCAATCGTCCAGTTCGCTCTGCAACGCACCCTCAAAATCCTGTCCACCGTAAAAAATGCCCAAAATGAAAACCTGTTCGGCCTCAACGGCAAAGGCAATCACTGTCCGCTTACGGTAGTTTGTGATGCGCAAACCCAGCCGTATATCGTCTCTCGGGTTTCCTCGGTGCGGGAACGTCTGTAGTTCTTCACAATAGGTCACGATGGCGTCGGTATACCGATGGGCAATTTCTGGCGAAGCCTCTGTGGCAATGTAGCGATAGAGCGCAGCTAACTGCTCAAGGGCTTGCGGTGCTAACTCGACGGTATAGGTCATTACGATTTTACAGTGGCGTTCTGGTGCTCAGCAGCCAATCGGGAGCGCACCTCATCAACGCTTAGCGCACACGAGGGATCAGCTTTCAAGGCATCGTAAGCTGGGGTTACTTGGCCTACGAGCCAGTTTTCCAAAGCCCGATCACGAGCCAGCAGCGCCCTGAGGCCATCACGAATGACTTCACTTTCAGTGGCGTACTCGCCGGCAGCCACCTTGGCTTTCACTACGTCGGCCATCTGGTTAGGCAGCGTGATGCTGAACTGTTGAGTGCTACGCATGATGAGCCTCCGGGATAAGATAGGATTTAATCCTACTCTGCCCAAAAGATTATGCACATGACCTCCTGTCATTCTCGATGACTTTGCTGGTGGATTTAGAGGTGAGCTTGCTCGCGCTGTGTCAGTGGACATCCATGCAGATGATCCACCGCATCGCGAGCAGGCTCGCTCCCACAGGGGATCGTCTCCCGCCAGGAGGGCTTTATTGGTCTTCGAGGCCGCGTTGTTCGATGACGCCGAACACGTCGGTGACATCCTGGACCAGGATCCGGGCGACGTTGGTGAGGGTATTGAGGTCGCTGGCGGCCGAATCGCGCAAGGTGGCGCAGGCCATGAGAGTCAGGTAGTCGAGAGTAGCGTGCAGACGTTCGCTGGCGCAGGCGTGGAGCTCGGTCAATGGGACCGTTTTATCGATGAATAGGACGGGTTGGGTGCTGGCGATCGGGGTCAAGGGCGTGAAGCGGCTAGTCGATTGATGCATGGTCATAGATGAAATTCCCTATAGAAAAAGAATTGCCACCTTTTTGCTGCGAAACAAAGTGGGTGGCAGCTACGCGCGGGTTCGCAGACCGAGAATGACCAAACCCGGCAGACCCAGAGGTCTCCCACGCGCAACCGCCATAAATGAACGCTGGCAATTTTGCCTGAGTTTTCATTTCGCGGTGCAAAGTCATTGTTCTCTGTCGGGCTGCGAAACCCTTGCCCACTGACCAAAGCCAGCAGACCCACCGAACTATAGAGCAGATTCCCAAGGCCAAAATCGGCCCTGTAGGACGCACCGGCCCCCTGTGGCGAGGGAGCTTGCTCCCGCTCGGGGGCGCAGCCGCCGCAAAACCGGTGCATGCGTTGGGTCTGGCGGAAAGAGGGGCCGCTTCGCAGCCCAGCGGGAGCAAGCTCCCTCGCCACAGGGTGTAAATTCCTACGAGATTTTAGGACGTAAAAGTTCAGGTGTTGTGATCGATATCCAGCACGCTGAACGTCACCTTCCCACCTTCACTGGTATAGCCCGTGTTGTCCTGCACATACACCCCAGCCTTGAAATACAACGGCTTGTCGCGCCACGCCGCGCCGACGGTGGTGTACCAGCTATTACCCGCAGCGGTAATGCCCAGGTCGCCGGTACGATCCAGATGAATCCGGTAAGAGAAGGACCGATTGAGCTTCACCCCAGTGGCCACGGTAATCACCCTGCCTTCGCTGTCATCGGGCCGCATGCGGACCTTGGCGACGATGTTCCCGGTGGCGCTGTCTTCCTTGTATTGGTATTCCAGCTTGACCATGGGCTTGCTGCTGTCCTTGGCATGGATCTGGCCGATCACGATCTTGCCGCTGCTGGGCACCTGATTGACCACCAAATTTGCCCGCAGCTGGTTGTCGGCGTCGGGATAAACCCAGTTGCGCAAGGTGCCGTCCCGGTAGGTCTCGCGTAATTCGCTGCGGGGGTAGATGGCGTTTTCAGTCTTGGTGCCGGTGACCGGAGACCAGAAATACACCGTGCTGCCTTCGGAGTTGAAATATTTGTCCTGGAACCCATCCACCAGTCGAGGGGTTTCGATGGTTTTCGGCGGGCTGCCTTCCGGGATGCTCAGGTTCCAGGTTGCAAGGTCGACCATGTTCGGATCCTTTCCACTGTAAAAGAAATGATTCACGCCATCGCCGGAGGCTCTAGGACGCACTTTTGCTGAGGCCAAGAATGGGCGCGGACGGGAATTTGGCGCATTCGTCCGGCGGAGGGTTGGCGTCAGCAGACCGTCAGAGTGGCGTTTTCCGGATTTGTGCCCGAGATAATCGACCGTTGGTCGGCTGCCGGGCTTTTCCTTGGAACCATTAGGCGATGGCTATTTGGCAGCTGCTTAGGACAGGGCAAAAAAAAAGCACCCAAGCCGGATGCCTTTTAAGGAGGGGCGCCGGTAGCAGCGTTCCGTGCCGCTATTACGACGCAGCAGGCTGCAATCAAAGCGTGGTGTGTTTGATTTCCAGCAGGCTGAACGTCACTTTCCCACCTTCGGTGACGTAGCCGGTATTGTCCTGCACATACACACCCGCCTTGAAATAGAGCGGTTTGACTTTCCAGCTCGGATCAACGGTGGTTCGCCAGTTGTAGCCCGCCGCCGTGATGCCGAGTGCGCCCTTCGGGCTCAGGTGGATCATGTAGGAAAAACTACGGTTGAGGGTCACGCCCGTGGCGATGGTAATGACCTGGCCGGTCGCGTCGTCCGGACGAAGACGCACCTTGGCGACGATATTTCCGGTGGAGCTGTAGGTTTTGTATTGGTATTCCAGTTTCACCATCGGACTGGTGCTGTCCTTGGTGTGAATCTGGCCGATCACGATCTTGCCGGTGCTGGGCACCTGGTTGACGGTGACGGTCGCGCGCAAGGTGTTGTCCGCCGACGGGTAAAGCCAATTGCGCAAGGTGCCGTCGCTAGTGGTTTCGCGCAGTTCGCTGCGTGGGTAAATAGCATTGGCCGTCGTCGAGCCTGTCACGGGAGCCCAGAAAAACACCGTGCCGGTTTCAGAGTTGAAGTACTGGTTCTTGAAGCCCTGAACCAATTGTGAGGTTTCAATGGTGGCCGGGGGGGCGCCCTCGGGGATGCTCAAATTCCAGGTTGCGAGATCGATCATGTCCAGGTCCTGCGTATCAAAGGTGTAAAGGTGAATGCCGTAGCGGGAGGCTTTAAACCGCCCTTTTGAAGCGTTTCGGAACGCTGGACTTGGGCTTTTCTTGTAGACCGTTCGGCGGATGTTTGACGTCAATTGTTCGTCGATGAGGTCTTTGCAGTTTCTGTGCCTGGGTAGGGTGACCGTTAGTCGGCTATTTCGGGCTTTGTCTGGATGATGGCGCGTTGACACCTACTGCTTTTCAAAATCCCGGTCTAGAGTGAGGGGACAGTATTTGTCCGCTTTGCTACGTAAAAACGGACGTGGCGCCCGATAAGAGAAGCAGCATGGAATGCGCGCAACCAACGCCCGGCGAAGACAGCTCTGTCCTTTTGATTGTTGATGATTACCCTGAAAACCTGCTCAGCATGCGGGCCTTGTTGCAGCGTCAGGATTGGCGGGTGATGACCGCGTCCTCGGGGGTCGAGGCGCTTAACCTGCTGCTCGAGCACGACATCGATCTGGTGCTGCTGGATGTGCAGATGCCCGACATGGACGGGTTCGAAGTGGCGCGCCTGATGCGCGGTAGCCAGCGCACGCGGCTCACGCCGATCATTTTCCTGACCGCCAACGAGCAGTCCCAGGACGCGGTCATCAAGGGCTACGCCAGTGGCGCGGTGGACTACCTGTTCAAGCCCTTCGATCCGCAAATCCTCAAGCCCAAGGTCCAGGCGTTGCTCGAGCACCAGCGCAATCGCCGGGCCTTGCAGCGCCTGAGCCAGGATCTCGAAGCGGCCAGGGCCTTCAATGCCTCGGTGCTGGACAACGCCGCCGAAGGCATCCTGGTGGTGGATGAGAACGGTTGCATCCGCTTCGCCAATCCGTCGACCTGCCGCTTGCTCAATGCCACCGCCGAACAGTTGCAGGACATGCCATTCCTGGATTTCCTGCAGAAACCGCACATTCCCGAGTGGACCGGTTCCGATATCCACAACGCCTATCAGCGTGGTGAAACCTGGCGATTGCATGACGCAGTGCTGCGCACGGCACCCGGCCAGCAGGTGTCGGTGGCCTTGTCCTGCGCCCCATTGCCTTCGGAGCAGAAAGCAATGGTGGTAACGCTCCAGGACATGTCCGTTGTGCGCCACCTGCACCAGCAACTCGAATACCAGGCCGTCACGGACCCGCTGACCGGCTTGCTCAACCGCCGGGGTTTCTACCAGACCGCGGAAAACCTGTTGATGCGCAGCGAGCGCCTGGAAAGCAACTGGGTGTTGCTGTACCTGGACCTCGATGGTTTCAAGCGAGTCAACGACTCACTGGGGCACGACGCCGGGGACCGGGTCTTGCGCTGGGTGTCGGAGCAATTAAAGGCGTGCCTGCGGCCCTTCGATATCCTGGCGCGGCTGGGTGGGGACGAGTTCACGGCGCTGCTGGACTTGGAATTTCCCGAGCAGGCGGCGAAGATCGCGGAAAAACTGATTGAGCGCGTCGCGATCTGCCAGCAGATCGAAGGCATGGACGTGGCGCTCGGCGCCAGTATCGGCATTGCGACCTACCCCGACTGTGGCGCCAACCTCGATGGGCTGCTGCGGGCGTCCGACATCGCCATGTACGAAGCCAAGCGTGCCGGCCGCCAGCAATACCGTTTCTACGATCACGAAATGAACGGTCGGGCCCGTTCACGGCTGATGCTGGAAGAGAGCGTGCGTTCGGCTATCGAGAACCGTGATTTCAATATGGTCTACCAGCCGCAGGTGAGCATCGCCGACGGGCGGATCCGCGGGTTCGAGGCGCTGTTGCGCTGGCAGCACCCGAGCGTCGGCGATGTGCCGCCGGGGTTGTTCCTGCCGTTGCTGGAAGAGGCGCGGTTGATCAGTCGGCTGGGCAGTTGGATCTATCATCGCAGCGCGGCCCAGCGCAAAGTCTGGGAGCGCTTGTTCGCTGACGACCTGGTGTTGGGCGTGAGCCTGAGCAGCACTCAATTCGGCATGCCGAACCTGGTGACCGAGTTGCGCCAGGTCCTGGAGCGCCATGCCTTGAAGCCTCGGCAGCTGGAGGTCGAGGTGACCGAGGATGCGCTGATGCGCAACCCCGATGAAACCCAAAAGCAATTGCGTCTGCTGCGCCAACTGGGGGTGCGGGTGGCGTTGGATGACTTTGGTTCGGGGCCTTGTTCGCTGACGCATCTGCGCGACCTTGAACTCGATACCCTCAAGCTCGCTCGGCACCTGATCGCCCGTTTGCCAGGGTCGCCCCGGGATGCGGCGTTGGCGGCCTCGGTGTTCGACCTGTGTACGCAGTTGGGCTTGCGGGTGATCGCCGAAGGGGTGGAAACCCGCGAGCAGTATCAGTGGCTGCAGGCCCATGGCTGCGAGTACGTGCAAGGGTTCCTCGTGGCGCGACCGTTGATGGCCGAAGACACCAATGCCTTCGCCACGCCCTTCGACTGGAGCGCGGTGCAGGCCTGAATTCGCTACACTGGCGGTCTCTTGTGACTGTGTTGCCCTCTTGATGACCGCGCTCAAATACCTCCAGGCCTACCCCGCCGCCCTGCAAGCCCAAGTGCAGCAATTGATCGCCCAGGACCGCCTGGGCGAATACCTGCAGCAGCGCTACCCGGGTCGCCATCCGATCCAGAGCGACAAGGCCCTGTATGGATATGCGCTGGACCTCAAGCAGCAATACCTGCGTAACGCACCGGCCATCGACAAGGTGTTGTTCGACAGTCGCCTGGACCTGACCCACCGTGCCCTCGGCCTGCACACTGCGGTGTCGCGGGTGCAGGGCGGCAAGCTCAAGGCCAAGAAGGAAATCCGCATCGCGGCGCTGTTCAAGGACGCAGCGCCCGAGTTCCTGAAGATGATCGTTGTGCACGAACTGGCGCACTTCAAGGAGTCGGACCACAACAAGGCCTTCTACCAACTCTGCGAACACATGCTGCCGGGCTATCACCAGTTGGAAATCGACCTGCGGGTGTACCTGACCTGGCGGGACCTGCAACCTCACAAGGAATGACCGGATGGACGGGAGCAAGACCAAGCCCAGTTTCTACCGTCGCCTGTACGTGGCTTACCTGATCGACAGCGGCCTGGCCAGCAACGTCCCGGCCCTTACCGACGCCACCGGCATGCCCCGGCGTACGGCCCAGGACACCATCGCCGCGCTGGCGGACCTGGATATCGTGTGTGAGTTCGAGCAAGAGGATGGCGCGCGCAACCATGCCGGGCGGTATCGGATTCGCGATTGGGGAGCGATCGATCGAGGGTGGATCGAGGGGAATTTGCCGCGGATCAAGGCGGTGCTTGAGTATCCCTGAATACTGGTTGTGTCTGGGCTGACGCCTTCGCGAGCAAGCCCGCTCCCACAGTGAGGTCTTCTGTGGGCACAAAATCTGTGTCCACCTCGGAACCCTTGTGGGAGCGGGCTTGCTCGCGAAGGGGATCTTAAGGACGATGCATACCAATGTGTGGAATCCCATCCTCCATATACTCCACCCCCACCACTTCAAACCCATACCGCCCGTAATACCCCAGCAAATGCGCCTGGGCCGACAACGAGATCGATACGCCGGGCCAATGCTTCTCGGCCTGCTTGAGGGCCTTTTCCATCAGCGTATGACCCAGCCCCTGGCCGCGTGCCGGTGGCGCGATGATCACGCGCCCGATCACCACGTCGCTGTTTTGCGAGTGCGGGTCGAGCAGGCGCAGGTAAGCCACCAAGTGGTTGTCGTGCCAGGCCATCAGATGGCAGGTGTCGCCCTCCAGGTCCAGGCCGTCAACGTCCGGGTAGGCGCAGTTCTGCTCGACGACGAACACCTCGGCGCGCAGCTTGAGGATGGCATATAGCTGCTCCTTGCTCAGGTCAGTGTGATGTTTGCAGACCCATTCGATATCCATTTTTTGAATTTCCTGAAGAACCTGATGCCGATAGTAAGCGTGCTTGGCTCGGAAGTCTCTCGCTTGCACGACCTGAAAATCTGTGACAAAGACCAAAATGCCATCATTCCTTTGTCGCGGGACTGTCGTCTTTGTGTAATCTTCGTGACAGCGCTGCGCAGCGGTTCCAATGAGCTAATGTTAGGACCGGGTGTCTAGGGATGCCCGTTGGGTTTGGGCTAAAAACAAACCGGGCTTTGAACCCGTCAAGGATGTTTGGCATGCCGCGATTGCATCGAGCTCTTGCATTGATCGGGTTGCTGTTGCTGAGCTACGAGGCCTGTGCGCAGAAGTTGCGCCTGGTCGCCGATGCCTGGCCGCCCTTTACCGATTCCACCTTGATCAATGGCGGCCTGGCGACCGACATCGTCAGCACGGCCCTGGCGCGGGCCGGTTATGCCACGGACTTCGAACAAGTGCCCTGGGCCCGGGCGATGCTGGGTATCGGCGAGGGCCGCTATGATGTGCTGATCAATGCCTGGTACAGCGAGGAGCGCACGCACATAGGCCGGTTCTCGGCCGAATACCTGCTCAACCGCGTGCGCTTCATCAAGCGCAAGGACGAAGCGATCCAGTTTGACAGCCTGCCACAGCTGCGTGCGTATCCCATCGCCGTGGTACGCGGTTACGCCTATTCCAAGGATTTCGATGAAGACCCGAAAATGCAGAAAGTGCCGGTGCACAATTTCGCCATGGCGGTGCGCATGCTGGCGGCCGACCGGGTGAAGTTGACCCTGGAAGACGAGTACGTCGCCCGCTACTACCTGGCCCGCGAATCGCCCACGGTGCGCAGCGCCGTGGAGTTCCTGCCCAAGCCCTTGAGCGAAAACAGCCTGCACATCCTGGTCAGCCTGAAGAACCCGGAGCATGAGCAGATCGTGGCCGGGTTCGATCGGGCGATCGCGGCGATGAAGGCGGATGGGAGTTATGACCGGTTATTGAAGGCTCATGGGATGTGAGGTGTCTGGACTGGCCCCATCGCGAGCAAGCTCGCTCCCACAATGGGCCTGCGGTGATGCCAAGTTTGTGTGCACAGCAAATCCACTGTGGGAGCGAGCTTGCTCGCGATGAGGCCCTCCTGGATCCCACAACCCTCAAGCCTCGCTGGTATCCTTGATCAGGTGCGCCGCCAACGTGCGCAACGGCCCCAGCTGCCGACAGATCAACCCCAATTGCGTCTGCACCAACCGCTGTCCTTCGTCGATCTCATCAGGCATCTGCTCCAACTCACTGGCCAGGGCTTCCTCCTCATCGCTCTGGATCGCGATCGGCTGCTTGCTTGCCAGGCCCTGTGCGATTTCGTCGATGCTCGCCGCCAGTTTCACCCCGGCACCGTCGATCAATTGTTCGCGTACTTGCGTCGGCAACTCGGTGCCGCGGTGGGCGCCCAGGCCTGACAGGTAGCTGAGCAGGGTGTGGGACAGCACCAGGAAGCGGAAGCCCACGTCGGCTTCCTTGCGGAAGTGTCCCGGCTCCATCAGCATGTTGGCCAGCGTGGTGGACAGCGCGGCATCGGCGTTGTGGGCGTTGCGTCGGGCCAGGCGATAAGCCAGGTCGTCGCTTTTGCCGGCGGCGTATTGCTGCATGATCTGGCGCAGGTAAATGCTGTTGCAGGTCAGCGTGTTGGCCAGCACCTTGTTCAGCCGCCGACCTTGCCAGTCGGGCAGGAACAGGAACACCGCCAGCCCGGCGATCAGGCTGCCCAGCAAGGTATCGAACAACCGTGGCAGCAGCAGCCCGTAGCCGTCGCCCACCTGGTTGAAGCAGAACAGCACCATGACGGTGATCGCCGCCGTCGCCAGGGTGTAGCGGGTGGTGCGGTTGGTAAAGAACACCACCCCGGCGGCAATGGCGAAGCACGATTGCACCAGCGGATTGGGAAACAGGTCGAACAGCGCCCAGGCCACTGTCAGGCCGATGGCGGTGCCGATGATCCGCTGGCCGAGCTTGCGCCGGGTGGCGCCATAGTTGGGTTGGCAGACGAACAGCGTGGTGAGGATGATCCAATAGCCCTGGGACGGGTGGATCAGGTGCACCATGGCGTAGCCCACGCTCAGGGCCAGGGGCAGGCGCAGGGCATGGCGGAACAGCAGCGAGGTGGGCGTGAGCTGGGTGCGCAAGCGCAGCCAGACATCCTGGAGGTTGCGCGGCGAGCGGTCCAGCAGGCTGCTGTCGGTGGCGTCGGCCAGGGCGTCGGGGTTGCTCGCGTCGCTGAGCAGGCGGTCCATGGTGCCGAGGTTGACCGACAGGGCTCGCAACGACCGCAGCAAGCCGCGCCAGGCCGGGTTGCTCTGGATGCGCAGGTGTTCGAGGGACGCGTGCAGGTCGTTGAGGGCTTCGGCAAAAGTATCGTCGTAGATGAATGGCTGGCGCAGTTGGATCGATTCGGCCAGCGCCTGGCAGGCCTTGCCTTGCTGGCGCAGCAGGCGTTGGCAGCGGAACAGCACGTCGCTGTGGAAGAAAGCCTCGGCCAGGGCGTTGTAGGGATAGTGGGACGAGCTGGCGCGTTCGTGGATGTCCTGGGCCAGGAAATACAGCTTCAGGTAGCGACTGACCTTCGAGCCGGGCCGGCCATTGCCGACGCGGTGCAGGATGATTTCCTTCGCGCTGTTGAGCGCAGCGACCACCCGACCGTTTTGCTGGGCCAGTTCCAGGCGACGGGCTTCGATGTCCAGTTGGCGGATCGGCTCCAGGAGCGATGATTTGAGCTTGAGGTAGCGTCCCAGTTCGCGAAACAGCCGCGCCAGGCTTTGCTGCACCGGCTGGTTGGAAAACAATGCCTGCCACACGACCGACAGCACGCCGTACCACGCGGCACCGGCGACCAATAGCAGGGGTTCGTGCCAGAAATCGTTGACGGCGACGCCGCGCTGGTCCACGCCGATCATGGTGTAGACCGAAAGAATCAGGGTGGCCGAGGCAATTGCGCCATAACGTTCGCCCAAGGCGCCAAGCATGGTCAGGCCGAATGCCGCCAGGGCCAGGGCGACGATGAACAGGATGGGGTAGGGAAACAGCAACTCCACCGACAGCGCTGCGGTGCTGAAACACAGCAGCGTGACTGCCAGCGCATTGAGGCGGCCCTGCCAACTGTCGTCGGTCTCGGCCAGGGCGCTGGCGATAATGCCCAGGAACAAGGGAATCAGCAGCGCCATCTCGTCCAGGTACCAACACAACCCCATGCTGCCGGTCAGGGCGATGAAGACCCGCACGCTATAACTGAACTTATCCAACGCCCAAAGGCGACGCAAAGATTGGCTAAACGAGTTCGCTGACATGAAGTACACGGGCCTGACGGGCAATGACGCTAAATTGAGGCAGTAATGACGCCGACGCAATGGCGGCGATCACATCCGGCAGCAAAAAGTGTTCCGGCATGTACCGTCGAACCCCTGTGGGAGCGAGCTTGCTCGCGATGGCGTCAGGTCCGTCACATTGGTGGTGACTGAGCCACCGCTATCGCGAGCAAGCTCGCTCCCACAGGTTATTGTCCACATTCGAGTCGTGGCGGATCAGACGTACTGCGCCGCCGCATACCCGGAAGCCCAGGCCCACTGGAAGTTGAACCCGCCCAGGTGCCCGGTGACGTCCAGCACTTCGCCGATGAAATACAGGCCCGGGCTTTTCAGCGACTCCATGGTCTTGGACGAGACTTCCCGGGTGTCGACGCCGCCAAGGGTGACCTCGGCGGTGCGGTAGCCTTCGGTGCCGGCGGGGACGACATTCCAGCTCGCCAGTTTCTCGGCGATGTCCGCCAGCTCTGCGTGGGTGTATTGCTTCATGGGTTTGGACACAAACCAAGTGTCGGCCAGCAGGTTGGCCATTTTTTTGGTGAACAACTCGCCCAGCAGGGTCTTGAGTTCGCTGTTGGGGCGTTCGGCCTGTTGCTGTTGCAGCCATTGCGGCACATCGTGGTCGGGCAGCAGGTTGATCTGCACCGTGTCCCCCGGTTCCCAGAATGAGGAAATCTGCAGGATCGCCGGGCCGCTCAGGCCGCGATGGGTGAACAGGATGTTCTCGCGAAAACTCTGGTCGTTGCAGCTCACCAGGCAATCCACCGAGGTGCCCGAGAGTTCAGTGCACAGGGCCTTGAGCTGATCGGTGATGGTGAACGGCACCAGGCCGGCGCGGGTCGGCAGCAGTTCGTGGCCAAACTGTTTTGCCACCTGGTAACCGAAGCCGGTCGCCCCGAGCGTGGGAATCGACAGCCCGCCCGTGGCGATCACCAGGGATTGGCAGGCGAGGGCGCCGAGGGTGGTTTGCAGCCGGTAGCCGCCGTCGGTTTTTTCGATCTGCGTGATGGAGGTGTCCAGGTGCAGGCTGACGCCGGCCTGGTCGCATTCATCCAACAGCAGGCCGAGGATGTCGCTGGACTTGTTATCGCAGAACAACTGGCCGAGCTTTTTTTCGTGATAGGGCACGCCGTGCTTGGCCACCAGCGCGATGAAATCCCACTGGGTGTAGCGGGCCAGGGCCGACTTGCAGAAGTGCGGGTTCAGCGACAGGAAATTGCCCGGCTCGGTGTACATGTTGGTGAAATTGCAGCGCCCGCCGCCCGACATGAGGATTTTCTTGCCGGCCTTGTTGGCATGGTCCAGCAACATCACCTGCCGCCCGCGCGCGGCCGCGGTCAGCGCGCACATCAACCCTGCGGCGCCAGCGCCAATGATCACGACTTCGGTAGAGCGCAAAACGGTGTCCTCTCGGCTTTCCCACATAACTGAATGTGGGAGCGAGCTTGCGCGCGATGGTGGCGTGTCAGGCAGCATTAATGCCGCTGATCCACCGCCATCGCGAGCAAGCTCGCTCCCACAGTTTGATCTCTGTTCGTCAGGCGATCGGTTACAGGATCCGCACCCGCAACGAGCGGCCCTTGATCTTGCCGTCGTTCAAGCGCTGCAAGGCCTGTTTGGCGATGCCGCGTTCCACGGCCACGTAGGCCTGGAAATCGAAGATCGCGATCTTGCCGACCTGGGCGCCAGGGATGCCGGCGTCGCCGGTCAGGGCACCGAGGATATCGCCGGGGCGGACTTTGTCCTTGCGCCCGGCGCCGATGCACAGGGTGCTCATGGCCGGTAGCAGCGGGCCGCCACCCTGGGGCTTGAGGTTGTCCAATTGATCCCAGCTCAGCGGCGACTTCTGCAGTTGCTCGATGGCCTGGGCGCGGTGGGCTTCGGACGGCGCCACGAGGCTGATGGCGATGCCTTTCTCACCGGCGCGACCGGTGCGGCCGACACGGTGGATGTGGATTTCCGAATCCCGGGCCAGCTCGACGTTGATCACCATGTCCAGGGCGTCGATGTCGAGGCCGCGGGCCGCTACGTCGGTGGCCACCAGCACCGAGGTGCTGCGGTTGGCGAACATCGCCAGCACCTGGTCGCGGTCGCGCTGTTCCAGGTCGCCGTGCAGGCCCACGGCCGAGATGCCCTTGGCCGTCAGGTGGTCGACGGTTTCCTGGACCTGCTGCTTGGTGAAGCAGAACGCCACGCAGGAGGCCGGTCGGAAATGCGCCAGGACCTTGACCACCGCATCCATGCGCTCCTCGGGGGAGATCTCGTAGAAGCGCTGCTCGATCTGCGCATCGGAGTGGAACGCCTCGGCTTTCACTTGCTGCGGGTTGCGCATGAACTTGGACGACAGTTGCTTGATGCCCACCGGGTAGGTGGCGGAGAACAGCAGCGTCTGGCGGCGTTCCGGGGTCTGCTGGATGATGTCTTCGATGGCGTCGTAGAAGCCCATGTCGAGCATGCGGTCGGCTTCGTCGAGGAGCAGCGTGTTGAGGCCGTCGAGCACCAGCGAACCCTTGCGCAGGTGCTGCTGGATGCGCCCCGGCGTGCCGCCGATGATGTGGGCGCCGTGTTCGAGGGAGGCGATCTGCGGGCCGAAGGACACGCCGCCGCACAGGGTCAGGACCTTGATGTTGTCTTCGGCGCGGGCCAGGCGGCGAATTTCCTTGGCGACCTGGTCGGCCAGCTCGCGGGTCGGGCACATCACCAAAGCCTGGCAGCCGAAGAAGCGCGGGTTGATCGGGTTCAGCAGGCCGATGCCGAAGGCGGCGGTCTTGCCGCTGCCGGTCTTGGCCTGGGCGATCAGGTCCATGCCCTTGAGGATCACCGGCAAGCTTTGCGCCTGGATCGGCGTCATCTGGGCATAACCGAGTGATTCGAGGTTAGCCAGCATGGCGGCGGACAGCGGCAAAGTATTAAAAGCGGTGGCAATGGTGGTCACGGGACTGGCCTGCAAAACAAAATGTCGCGCAGTGTAGCAGCCTCGTGCCACTTTCTTCGAACGTTCTGGACGAGCTGTGGCGCAGTTCTGAAGTGGGCGAATTCCCTGTGGCGAGGGGGAGCTTGCTCCCGCTGGGGCGCGAAGCGGCCCCAAACCGGCCAACACGGTGCCCCTGGAAGTTCGCGTCGCCTGGATTGCGTCTGCTGCGCAGCCGAGCGGGAGCAAGCTCCCTCGCCACAAAGCCCTGAAGCCTTAAAACCGTCCGAGTCCTACCTAGTGCTCGATATGCTCATCCGGCCGCTTGTCCCGCCGCCCATCCTGCTTCGACAACTGGGAAAAGATCGTCGCCGCCAGCATCGCCATGATCCCCACCGTCACGAACGTCAGCTGGAACGCCCCCAGCACCGTCTCCACCCCATCGTTGCCCACCTGGGCGGTAAAGCCGCCCAGCAGTGCGCCGGCGCAGGCCACGCCGAGGCTCAGGGACAGTTGCGCCACCACCGACAACAGGCTGTTGCCGCTGCTGGCACTGGCGTCGTCCAGGTCGATCAGGGTCACGGTGTTCATCGCGGTGAATTGCAGCGAGTTGATCGCCCCCAGCACCGCCAGTTGCGCCAGCAGCAGCCAGTACGGCGTCTGTTCGCTGACCAGGCCCATGCTCGCCAGCATCAGGCCCAGGGCCAGGGTGTTGCTGGTCAACACGGCGCGGTCGCCAAAGCGTTCGATCAGCGGTCGGGCCACGGATTTGGCGACCATGGCCGCCGCCGCCAGGGGCAGCATGCTCATGCCGGCCTGGGACGGTGAATAACCCAGGGCGACTTGCAGCAGCAACGGCACCAGGAACGGCAAGGCACCGCTGCCCAGGCGCGCGAACAGGTTGCCGAGAATACCGACGGCGAAGGTCCGGGTCTTGAACAGGGACGGTGGAAACAGCGCATTTTCAACGTGCCCGGCCCGCAGCCAATAGGCCGCCAGGCAGGCCATGCCGCCGAACAGCAGCAACATCACCCGCAGGTGCGGCAAGTGCAGTTCACCCAGGCCTTCCATGGCGATGGTAATCAGCACCATCGCCGCGCCGAACAGCAGGAACCCCAGCCCATCGAACCGCGTGCGCTCGCTGCCACGCAGGTCGGGGATGAATTTCCACACGGCGTAACAGCCGATCACGCCCACCGGCAGGTTGATGATGAAGATCCAGTGCCAGGTCAGGTATTCCACCATCCAGCCGCCCATGGTCGGGCCGATCAGTGGGCCGAGCAGGCCAGGGATCGTGATGAAGCCCATGATCCGCACCAGTTCCGAGCGCGGATACGCCCGCAGCACCACCAGCCTGCCCACCGGCAGCATCAGCGCACCGCCCAGGCCTTGGACGACCCGGGCGCCGATCAGCATGCTCAACGAATTGGACAAGGCGCACAGCAGCGAGCCGAAGCTGAACAGCAGGATCGCCCCGAAGAAAATCTTCTTGGTGCCGAAGCGGTCGGCGATCCAGCCCGACGCCGGGATCAGCAACGCCACGGTGAGCATGTAGGCAATGATCACGCCTTGCATGCGCAGCGGGTTTTCCGCCAGGTCGCTGGCCATGGCGGGCAGGGCGGTGTTGAGGATGGTCCCGTCCAGGGACTGCATGAAGAAGGCAATCGCCACGACCCACGGGAGCCAGCGGGCGGTGACGGCGTCGAGCGGGGCGCGGTTGGGCATGGGACCTCTTGTATGAAAAGTGAACAATTACCTAGGGCGAGGGGATCTTTAAAAAAATGAACAGTTACCTGTGGCAAGGAAGCTCTTGTGGCGAGGGAGCTTGCTCCCGCTGGGGGCGAAGCCCCCCAAACCGGCCAACACGGTGTGCCCGAAAGATCGCGTCGCCTGGGTTACGACTGCTTCGCAGCCGAGCGGGAGCAAGCTCCCTCGCCACGGGGAATTGCGTGTTATAGCGTCAGCGTGAGCCTCTTCACCAACGCCCCCGGCAACAACATCGAGGCCGTGGCCCGCTGGCTGTAGGTGCTGGCCGAGAGCAGAAGTTCCCGCTCCCGGGTCAGCGCTTCGAGTTGCGAGCCGAGCAGGCTGTAGACGCTGTCGTCGAAACGCATCGTGCTGACCGGTGCCTGGATCTGGCCGTTCTCGACCCAGAACGTGGCGAAACGGGTCATGCCGGTCAGGCGTGCCGCCGGTTGGTCCGAGTAGTTCAGGTACCAGAGGTTGCTGATGTACAACCCTGTGCCAAGTGCTTCAAGGATGTACTTCTGCTCCAGTTGCCCGCCCTGCATGTCCAGCGCCGGGGGGTATTCGTAGCGGCTGGCGCCGTTGGCCGCGAGGCCGTATTCGGCGGCGCTGCGGGAGTTCACCAATTGTGCGTTGGCCATGCCCTTGGCGATCAGTCCCAGGTCGTCGCGGGGATAACCTTCGTCGGAAAACGCCGGGCTCAGGGAGCCGCTGACCTGCTCCGTGAGCCATACGTTGGGACTGAAGTGGGCTTCGCCAGCATAGAACTTCTGCAACGGGCTCTGCTTGCTGGCAATGGCCTGGGCCGAGAACCCGCCCCAACTGAGCATGCCCATGATCTCTTCCAGGGCGGCCGGCGCCAGATAGGCGCGGTATTCGCCGGGCGGCAACGTGCGCAGCGGGCGGCCGAGAAACGCCAGTTGTTCGCGGGCCTGCTCGAAACGTTGGGCAAATCCTTCGCTGCTCCACACATGCCCGGCGTAGCTGGCTTTCACCGCTTGGCCGTTTTCATGGAACAAGCTGAAATCGAAGTTGAAGCTGTTGGCCTGATGCCAGCCGAACGCGCCCGAAGAACTGGCGAAACCTCGTCTGATGGGGCCGGCGGCGTAGAAGCCCACCAGGTCCAGGCCTTCGGCGGCGCGGGTGATTTCGGCAACGGCCTGCTCCGTCTCGGGCAGCGGATGGTCCTGCACATTGTCGCTCTGCCAGTGATGATGGTTGAGCAGCAGGTACGGATCGCGGGGCAGCAGCGGCAAGGTTTCGCGCAGTTGCTGCAAGCCTTCGGACAGGCGTTGCACATCGGCCTCGGGGTCGCCGGACAGAGTAATCTGCAAGTCGGCGTGGCGACCGTCGTCGATCAATTTGAAACTGACATTGGCTTGCTGCACTTGCCCGGCCTGGCGGACCTTGCCGTGGTTGAAACGCACGAAGGCCGAGGATTCGGCAGCGTAGCCGAGGGTGAACTGTTCAGGCGTATGCAGGGCGCCGCGCAGCCAGTCGACCAGAGCCTTGAATGCCTCGGCCTGATTATGGGTGGTGCTCATCAGGCATCTCCCCCAAACACATCAACATTGCTGAACACACAGGCTGGCGACGCATGGCCGACGCGGATGACCTGGTTCGGTTCGCCCTTGCCGCAGTTCGGCGTGCCAAGGACTTGCGAGGTGCTGGCGTCGCCCACGGCGCGCAGGCTTTTCCAGAATTGCGCGGAGATGCCTCGGTAGTTGGGGTTCTTCACCACGCCCTTGAGCTCGCCGTTCTCGATCAACTGGCCCCATTCGCAGCCGAACTGGAATTTGTTGCGGGCATCATCGATGGACCAGGAGCGGTTGGTGCGCATCAGCACGCCGTGCTCGATGCCCTGGATCAATTGCTCCAGGGATTGGTCGCCGGGCTCGATGTTCAGGTTCGCCATGCGGTCGATGGGCGGCCGATTCCAGCCGCAGGCGCGGCTGTTGGCGACACCGTCCAGGCCGGCACGGAATTGCGACAGTGCCCCACCCAATGGGCGCAGCAGCAGGCCTTCACGAATCAGGAACTGTTTGCAGGCGGCGCTGCCATCGTCGTCATGGCTGTAGCTTGCCAGTTCTTCGGGAATGGCCGGGTCGAAGGTTACGTTTAGCAGGCTGGAGCCATATTGCAGGTGGCCGAAATCGCTGGCCTTGACGAAGCTGGTACCGGCGTAATTGCGCTCGGCCCCGAGGATGCGGTCCAGTTCCAGCGGATGACCGATGGACTCGTGGATTTGCAGCATCATCTGGTCGGGCATCAGCAGCAGGTCGCGGGGACCTTGCGGGGTGTTCGGCGCCATCAGCAATTGCAAGGCCTGGTCGGCGATTTTCGGCCCGGCGCCGATCAGTCCGCAGCGGCTGATCACGTCGAAGCCGCCTTGCTGGCCGAAATTCTCCCGACCCAGGGTGCGGGTCTGGCTGTCGTGACCGTCGAAGGCGGTGACGTCCAGGGCCGGGTAGATGAAGCGTTGGGCCTGGCGCAGTTCAGCGCCGGCACTGTTGAGGTAGATCTGCTCGACCTGGGTCAGGCCGATGCTGGCTTGCCAGTTCACCAGGCGTTCGTCCCGGGGCACCGCGGCCGACTCGTCGCCGAGCAGTTGGTAGCAGTCGCTCAACGGCGGGAAGGCCTGGTCGAAATGCGGCGAGAAGTAATCGGCGCGGTCGCTGGACACCGCTTGCCCGCGCAGGTCGAGCAATGCATGGGGCTTGAGCAGGCGGGCGTGGTGCTCGGCGCGTTGCAGTGCTGCTTGCAGGCCGGCCTGGGACAGGTCGTTGGTGGCGGCATAGGCTTCGACCCCGTTGACCCGCACGGTGAGCATCGCACCTTCATCACGGTTCAGGCTGGGCGGTTCGGCGACGTTCTTGCGCACCGACAAATGCTGGCCGGATTCGCGCACATAACGCAGGGAAAAGAATTCGGCGCCCGTGCGCAAGGCAGCGAACCGCTGCTTGAGCCGGGGGTGGAAGTCGAACATGAAACCTCCTTGTCTGGAGTGGCGATGCAGCGAGGTGCGGCGCAGTGACGCGGTGGCTCTAGAGTAGGCCTGGGGCGGGGGAGGGATCAAGGCAGATGGGAATTTTGCGGTGTGGCAGTCAGAGAAATAGGCTGAATGGGCTGGCCCCTTCGCGAGCAGGCTCGCCCCCACAGTGGGTTTTCAGTGGTCACAAAATCTGTGTTCGCCTCAGAACCCCTGTGGGAGCGGGCTTGCTCGCGAAGACGGCGGTACATTCAACATTGATGCAAGCTGACCCACCGCTTTCGCGCGCAAGCCCGCTCCCACAATTGGGATCTTCGGTGGTCACAAAATCTGTGTCCACCTCAAAACCCCTGTGGGAGCGAGCCTGCTCGCGAAGGCCGCGCCGCGGTCATGAGTCTTACGGTGCAGCCGTCGCCACTTCACGCAACGGCTTGCCGCGCACTGGCGCATCACCGGCCACGTAGTACGGTGCGGTGCTGCGTGGCAGGGGCTTGCGGCCACGGATCTTGTCGGCGATTTTCTCGGCCATCATGATCGTCGGTGCGTTGAGGTTGCCGGTGGTGATGATCGGCATGATCGAGGCATCGACCACGCGCAACCCTTCCATGCCGTGCACGCGACCTTCGCTGTCCACCACGGCCATGTCGTCGGTGCCCATCTTGCACGAGCAGGACGGGTGGAACGCGGTTTCGGCGTGCTCGCGGATGAACTGGTCCAGTTGTTCGTCCGTCTGCACCTCGATACCCGGGCTGATCTCGCGACCACGGAACGGATCGAGCGCCGGTTGCTGCATGATCTCGCGGGTCAGGCGGATGCCATCGCGAAATTCCTGCCAGTCCTGCTCGGTCGCCATGTAGTTGAACAGGATGCTCGGGTGCTGGCGCGGGTCCTTGGACTTGGCCTGGATCCGACCACGGCTGGGCGAACGCATGGAACCCATGTGTGCCTGGAAACCATGCTCCTTCACGCCATTGCTGCCGTTGTAATTAATCGCCACCGGCAGGAAGTGGTACTGGATGTTCGGCCATTCGAAGTCCGGGCGCGTGCGGATGAAACCGCCGGCCTCGAACTGGTTGCTGGCGCCGATGCCGGTGCCGTTGAACAGCCATTCGGCACCGATGGCTGGCTGGTTGTACCAGAGCAGCGACGGGTACAGCGAGACCGGTTGGGTGCAAGCGTATTGCAGGTACAGCTCCAGGTGATCCTGGAGGTTTTCACCGACGCCCGGCAGATCGTGGACCACCGGGATGTCGAGGTTTTCCAGCAGCTTGGCCGGGCCGACGCCGGAGCGTTGCAGGATCTGCGGCGAGGCGATGGCGCCGGAGCACAGCAGCACTTCCTTGCGCGCCCGGGCTTCGACGCGCTCTTCGGCGGCGCCCACCAGGTAACGCACGCCGACCGCGCGCTTGCCTTCGAACAGGATCTTGTCGGTCAAGGCATGGGTGACGATGGTCAGTGTCGAGCGTTTCTTGGCGACGTCCAGGTAACCGCGGGCGGTGCTGGCGCGACGGCCGTTGGGCGTGACGGTACGGTCCATCGGGCCGAAACCTTCCTGCTGGTAGCCGTTGAGGTCCTCGGTACGGGGGTAACCGGCCTGCACGCCGGCTTCGACCATGGCGTGGAACAACGGGTTGTTGCCAGCCTTGGGCGTGGTCACGCTGACCGGGCCGTCGCCACCGTGGTAGTCGTTCGGGCCGATGTCGCGGGTTTCGGCCTTACGGAAATACGGCAGGCAATCGAGGTAGGTCCAGTCTTCCAGGCCCGGCAGCTTGGCCCAGTTGTCATAGTCCAGGGCGTTGCCGCGGATGTAGCACATGCCGTTGATCAGCGAAGAGCCGCCCAGGCCCTTGCCGCGACCGCATTCCATGCGGCGGCCGTTCATGTGCGGCTCCGGATCGGTCTCGTAGGCCCAGTTGTAGCGACGGCCCTGCAGGGGGAACGCCAGGGCAGCGGGCATTTGCGTGCGGAAGTCCAGGCGATAGTCCGGGCCGCCGGCTTCGAGCAGCAGGACGGTGACGCCTTCGTCTTCGGTCAGGCGGGTGGCCAGGGTATTACCGGCCGAGCCGGCACCGATGATGATGTAATCGAATTCTTGGGACATGAAATGCACCCTCTTTTGGAATTGGGTTCAGGTCGCGGTCATCGAGTGCCACATTCTCTGTGGCGAGGGAGCTTGCTCCCGCTCGGCTGCGCAGCAGTCGCAAACAGGGCGACCGTGTTCTGTCTGGAAAACTCAGGGGCCTGAAGTGGGGCCGCTTCGCGGCCCAGCGGGAGCAAGCTCCCTCGCCACAAGGGCCCGCGCCTCAGGTCCGGTGTCAGATCAGAACACCGACGTGTAGTCGCCCAACTCGACCTGTACCGACTTGATGCGGGTGAAGTTGTTCAGCGAGCTGATGCCAGTCTCCCGGCCAACGCCCGATTGCTTGTAGCCACCGACCGGCATTTCCGCCGCCGATTCGCCCCAGGCGTTGATCCAGCAGATGCCGGCTTCGAGCTGGTGGATCACGCGGTGGGCGCGGTTCAGGTCACGGGTCACGACGCCCGCGGCCAGGCCGAAGTCGGTGTCGTTGGCGCGGCGGATCACTTCTTCTTCGGTGTCGTAGGTGAGGATGCTCATCACCGGGCCGAAGATTTCTTCACGCACGATGGTCATCTCATCGGTGCAATCGGTGAAGACCGTCGGGGCGACGAACGCGCCCTTGGCGAGTTCGCCGTCGGTCAGGCGACCGCCGCCGCACAGCAGGCGCGCGCCTTCGGCTTTGCCTTTCTCGATGTAGCCCAGCACGCTTTCCATGTGGGCGAAGCTCACCAGCGGGCCGAAATTGGTGTTTTCGTCTTCTGGGTTGCCGACGCGGATGCGCGCCACGCGCTCGGCGATCTTGGCTTCGAAGGCGGCCTTGAGGTGGCTCGGCACGAACACGCGGGTGCCGTTGGTGCAGACCTGGCCGGAGCTGTAGAAGTTGGCCATCATCGCGGTGTCGGCGGCGCGATCCAGGTCGGCGTCGTCGAAGATGATCAGCGGCGACTTGCCGCCCAGCTCCATGGTCACGTCCTTGAGCGACGAGCTCGAGGCGCTGGCCATGACTTTCTTGCCGGTGTCGGTGCCGCCGGTGAAGGAAATTTTCTCGATGCGCGGATGCTCGGTCAGCCAGGTGCCGACTTCACGGCCGCTGCCGGTCAGGACGTTGAACACGCCCGCTGGAACGCCGGCCTCGGTGTAGATCATG
>NZ_JABAEE010000076.1:0-30055 GCF_023701885.1 Pseudomonas sp. CG7
AACAGCGAGAGTTACCCTATCCTGATCTTCGCCACCGTCTGAGTTGCTTCAGAGTCAGATAGATGAACGCCGTGAGAATCTTGCCCCGCAAGTTGTTGCGCTCTTCGATGTAATCGGCCAGCCGCTCCATCACCTGGGCCAGGTCACCGGACTCTTCGCCCGCGGCAATCAGCGCCCGATAGATGTCTGGAAAGTCCCGCGGCCGCGCCGCCAGGGCTTCGGCCAGGCGCATGCCGCTGCGCACATCGGCGCGCACCGCGCTCAGGGTCTGGGCGATGTGCTTGCGCTCGGCCTGTTCCACAGTGGCGCTCAACGCCGCTTCCAGCGGCAGGCTTGCTCCCAGCAGGCTCGCCAGTTGGCGGGTGGCCCAGGCCAGGTCGTTGTCCGAAAGCTTGGCGCTGAACAAACCGCCGCCGCTGGTCTGCGCCGTGTTGCGCTCGAGCTGCACCTGCAACGCGGTCAAGC
This sequence comes from Pseudomonas sp. CG7, assembly GCF_023701885.1. Taxonomy (NCBI): domain Bacteria; kingdom Pseudomonadati; phylum Pseudomonadota; class Gammaproteobacteria; order Pseudomonadales; family Pseudomonadaceae; genus Pseudomonas; species Pseudomonas sp. CG7. Next base: position 466 of record NZ_JABAEE010000076.1, read on the forward strand.
CGCGACTGCGCAACAGATTGAAAGCGGCGCCCTGGCTGTCGGCTTCCAAGTGTCCGGACTCGATTTTGCCCTGGGCGTCAGCGGCCTCGAAACGGTAGCGATTCATCAGGCGTCCCGTGTCACGCGCAGGATTTCTTCAGGGGCCGTGGTGCCACTGCGCACCCAGCGCTCGCCGTCCTCGCGCATGCTGAACATGCCAGCCCGGCGGGCGGCGGCGCGCAGTGCCTGCTCCCCTGCCCCTTGGTGGATCAGCGTGCGAATGTCGTCGTCAATGCAGAACAATTCGTGGATACCCGTGCGGCCGCTGTAGCCGGTCTGGTTACACGTTGGGCACCCCACCGGACGCCAGGTGTCGGGCGTCGCCGGGTCGGGTTGCTTGCACTGCGGGCAGAGCCTGCGCACCAGTCGCTGGGCCAGCACGCCGAGCATCGACGAAGCCAGCAGGAATGGCTCGACGCCCATGTCGATCAAGCGGTTGATGGCCGACACCGCGTCGTTGGTGTGCAACGTCGCCAGCACCAAGTGACCGGTCAGGGAGGCCTGCACGGCGATTTGCGCGGTTTCCAGATCGCGGATTTCACCGATCATGATGATGTCTGGGTCCTGGCGCAGGATCGCCCGCAACGCCAGGGCGAAGGTCATGTCGATCTTGGCGTTGACCTGGATCTGGCTGATGCCCGGCAGGTCGTATTCCACCGGGTCCTCCACGGTGAGGATGTTATGGACGCTGGCGTCCAGCCGGGCCAGGGCGGCGTAGAGGCTGGTGGTTTTGCCACTGCCGGTGGGGCCAGTGACCAGGACAATGCCGTGGGGCTGGCGGATGAGGTGATCGAGCGTGCCCAGCACGCCCGGGTCCATCCCCAGGGGTTCCAGCTGCAGGCGTCCGGCCTGCGTGTCCAGCAAGCGCATCACCACCCGCTCGCCATGGCCGGTGGGCACTGTCGAGACGCGGATATCGATCGGTCGTCCGGCCACGCGCAGGGCGATACGACCGTCCTGGGGCAGGCGTTTTTCGGCGATGTCGAGCTGGGCCATGATCTTGATCCGCGACACCAGCGCACCGTGCAGGGCCTTGCGCGGCGAAACCACATCCCGCAGGGTGCCGTCGACGCGGTAGCGCACCACCGAATGGCTCTCGTAGGGTTCGATGTGGATGTCGCTGGCCTCGTCCCGGGCGGCCTGGGTCAGCAAAGCGTTGATCATGCGGATCACCGGCGCGCCGTCCTGGGTGTCCAGCAGGTCGGTGATCTCGGGAATGTCCTGCATCAACCGGTCGAGATCCACTTCGTTTTCCGCCGCGCCCACGACTGCGGCAGCGCTGCCGGTGTCGGCATAGGCGCTGTTGAGCAAGCCGTCGAGTTCCTCGTCGCGCACCCGTTCCAGCCGCACCTCGCCGAACTGACGGCGCACTTCACTGATGGACCAGCCCGGCGTGGACGGGCATACCATCAACACCGCGCCGTCTTCGGACTGGCGCAACACCAGGCGCTGGGCCTTGGCCCAGGCGTATGGGAGGGTGGTCATGCCGGCAGCTCCTCTATGACTGACATGGCCCCTGTGGCGAGGGAGCTTGCTCCCGCTGGGTTGCGAAGCGACCCCAAACAGGTTGAATGCGATCTGCCTGACGCACCGAGGCGCCAGGTTTCGGGTCTGCTGCGCAGCCCAGCGGGAGCAAGCTCCCTCGCCACAGGTTGAATGCTCATTGTCCAATCGGCTCCGTTGCGGGCACCGCCTTGATCACCGCCCTGGGCGTTTGCAGGCTCACCGGCGCGGTGCCCGGAATCGCCCGGGCCGAGGCTGGCAGTTGCGGCGCCTGGACGTCCGGCAGTGCCCAGCTGCGCTCCGGTTGCAACAGGCCCTGGGCGCGGCGCATGAAGTCGTAGCGATTGAGGGTGATGCCGCGCCCCGCCGCCGTGTCGCGGATGATATAGGGCCGCAGGAACACCATCAGGTTGGTCTTGGTGACCTGCCGCCGTTCGTTGCGAAACAGCGCGCCGATCCCGGGAATGGTCGACAGCCACGGCACCGCGTCGTTGCTCTGGGTGTAACCATCCTGCAGCAGCCCGCCCAGGACCATGATCTGCCCGTCGTCGAGCAGGATGCTGGTGTCGATGGCGCGCTTGTTGGTGACGATGCCCGTGGTACTCGAAGCGCGGTTGTCGACGCTGCTGACTTCCTGATAGATATCGAGCTTGACCGTCCCGCCTTCGGAAATCTGCGGCCGGACGTTGAGCTTCAAGCCCACCTCTTCACGGGTCACGGTCTGGAACGGGATGTTGCTGGTACCGCCCCCGCCGGTGACATAGCTGCCGCTGACGAACGGAATGGTCTGGCCCACGAAAATGCTCGCCGCTTCGTTGTCCAGGGTCAGCAGGTTCGGCGTCGACAGCACGTTGGTGCCGCCCTTGCTCTTCAAGGCCCGGGCCAGGACTTTGAGGTCGAGGATCTTGCCGAGGCCGGGAATGTCCACGGTGCCGTTGACCAAGCCCAGGTTCAGGCCCTGGGGCAACACGTCGCTGCTGGTCTTGCCATTGAGGTTGAGCCCCGTGCCGCCGAGATTGACCCCGCCGATCACGCCACTGCCGCCAAGGTTGCCGGTCTGCCATTGCACACCGAATTCGCTGGCGTCGTCCTCGCCGACCTCGACGATCAGGCTCTCGATCACCACTTGGGCGCGACGCTGGTCCAGCAGGTCGATGACTTCCCGCAGGTTGCGGTACAGCGGGTCCGGCGCGGAGATCAGCAAGGTGTTGGTGGGGGCGTCGGCCTGGATCGTCACGCCGCCGGCGCTGAAGGCGGTGCCCTGCTCACTGTTCGTCGACGTCGTGCTGGTGGAACCGTTGCTGCCCTGGGCGTAGCCATTGCCGCTGCTCGACACACTGCCGCTGGTGGTGCTGCTGGTGCCGTCGCCACTGCTGCCCTGCCCGCCCTGGCCGTTGGTGCTGGCGCCCATGCCGCTGAGCACCGAGCGCGAATTGTCGTTGCCCTCGCCTTCGCTTTCCCCGGTGAGCAAGCCGCGCAGGGCCTGGGCCAGTTTGCCGGCCTGGGCGTTGCGCAGGTACACCACGTGCAGGTTGCTCGGGTTGTTCTGGGCGTTGTCGAGTTTGTAGATCAGGTTGCGCGCCAGCTCCGTGCGCTCGGGGCTGCCGGCGCGAATGATGATGGAATTGGAGCGCGGGTCGCCAATCACGTTGATCTTCTGGGTCTGGTCGCCGCCCTGGGTTTCCAGCAGGTCAGAGACCATTTGCGCGATGTCGACGGCGATGCCGTTGTGGATGGGCACCACGTCGGTGTCGATGGCACTGGGGGTGTCGATGCCTTCGATGAGCTGCGCCCCCCGCGACAGGTTCTCGGCGTAATCGGTGACGACAATGGTGTTGTTGCCCGGGTAGGCATTGATCGGGTTGTTCGGCGACACGATCGGGCGCAGCACCGGGATCAGGTTCACGGCGTTTTCGTATTGCAGGCGGAAGGTGCGGGTCAGCATGCCGTTGCCGGCCGGTTTGTCGGCGCTGTAGATCGGCCCACCGAGCAGCTTGGCGTCGGCCTCGGGCACCACCTGGGCCACGCCGCCGACGTCGACCACGCTGAAACCTTGCATGCGCAGCGCGGCCAGCAGCATGTCGTAGGCCTGGTGGGCCGGGACCTGGCCCTCGGAGACCAGCGTCAGGTTGCCCTTGACCCGCGGGTCCACCAGGAACTGTTGGCCGGTGGAACGGGACAAGGCCCGCACCACCGCCTGGATGTCCGCCTCGACGAAATTCAGCGTCACCGGTTGCTCCCCCAGGGGCGTGCGCGCCGGCGCATTGCCGCGCGGCTCTCGGGCACGGGCGGTGAGGTCGACTTGATGCCGCACTGCCGGCTTGCGTTCACGCCCGTCCTGGGCCCGCTGGCGATCGAGCAATGCATCGCCGCTGCGCTGGGTACTTCCCAACGGAATCCCCAGTTCGCTGTCCACCAGCAACGGTGGCTGCGACGCGGGCGGCGTGCTATTGCAGGCACTCAACGCCAGCAACAACAGCGGTGCAGCCTTGCGCCAATGACGTGGGTATCGGGCCCCTTTCATGAAGCTTCCTTAGCGCTATGCGCCTGATCCATGCGAACGGTTCCGGACAAGGTGCCGGCGCTGTTGTCGTGGTTGTCGAGGGTGTCGGTATTGGCCGGGACGGAACGCTGCAAACGAGCCTCGATCACCTCCAGGGAAAATTGCCGTGGGTTACCCAGCAGCCAACTGATGACCGCCTCCGCCGGGGCCTGGTCGAACGTAAGCTGCCAGGCACCGGGACCCTCGGACATTTGCAATTGGTAGTGCTGGCTCAAGCCGCTGGCGTCCAGGCTCTGGCGCAAGGCGGCTTCGAGGGGCTGGTCTTGGGCAGGCCCCGCGACGTCACGCAACAGCACTTCAAGGGCTTCGGTCTGTGAGCGCAGCTTCGGGGTTTCGGTTTGCCAATAGGCGATGGTCTTCAGCGGCGGCTGGATCAGTGCGAGCCAGACCAGACAGCCACCCAACACCAGCGCAGCCAGGGCCACGGCGGCTTGTTCGCGGGCGGCAAGCCCCTGCCAGAAGGTGCGCAATTGCGTGCGAAAGGTTTGCCAACGGACCCGCGCCAGGGCCAGGGAGTGCTTATTCATCGTCGGCGTCCGGGGTTTCGTCGGGGGCGTCCTGGCCCGCTGGCGCCACGCGCAGGACCCAGCCCTGGTCGACGGCGGCGATGTCGCTGCCGGCCTGGGCCAGGGGGATTTTCCAATCATCGTCGGCGGCGGGCTTCTGCGCCTCGGCCACGACATTCAGGCGCAACTCCCCGTTATCGAACGCCAGCGCCTGGACATTGCCGCTCAGGAACGGCATGGCGCTGCCCGCTTGCTGCACCAGGCTGGCAAAGCGTTGGGCCGGGTCAGTCGCCGCGCCGCTCTGGCGTGCTGCGATTTGCTGGCGCGCCTGCTGCAGCGGGTTGAGGATCACCGGCAATTCGGGAAACGCCTGCTTCACCCGCTGGCTCATCTGCGCCTTGAGCCGTTGGCCTTGGGCCGCTTCACGGGCGGCGGAAAGGTTCAGCCCGACCACCCACACCGCCAGCGCTGACGCGCAGATCGCCGCCGCCCGGCCCCAACCACCGCGCTCGGCCGCGCTGCGGGACAGGCCGGCATGCAAGCCCCAACCCGGCGCAGGGCCAGTCCAGCGTTGGCTGTCAGCCAAGGTGTCGAGGGAAGATTGCGGTGGAACTTCACCCACCCAATGCAGCCCGCGCCCCATCTCCAACAGCCACTCGTCCAGCGCCTCTTCCTGCAACGGTTGCACCACGGCGTGCTGCAGGCCATGGCGCACCAGCAGATGACCGTCCTCGATGCCGGCCACCGGCCCCGGCAGCACCGGCAAGGCGTAGGCCGCCGGGTAGAGGCCACTTAGCTTCAAGCCGGCCTGCTGCACCAGCCGCCCCAGGTGGGCGAGGGATTCACGGTCCAGCCAGGCGATCTGCACCTGTCCGTCGACGTCACGCGGACCGTGGGCCACCTGCATGTGTTCGCTGGCACCGAGCATCAAGGCCTGGGCCGCGCACGTCACCGCTGCGGTGATCTTGGCCGCCGGCAACAGCGGCAACTCCAGGCGAGTCAGCAGGCTGTCGCGAGGGTGAAGGAAACATTCCACTGAAAGATTTTTACCGCCCTGGCCCAACGCCCGCAGGCTGCTATGGCCTTGCTCGCGGACCTGGCCCTGGCGATCCAGCCAGGCAAACGCCACCACGCTGTCGAGATTCAGGCTGGCCAACGGCGCCAGGCCGATGCGCAAGCGGGTCATACGCCCACCCTTGACCAGATCACCTGGGGCAAGCGGTCCTCGCTGCGTTGCAGCAACGCCTCCAGTTCAACCCGGCGCTGACCACTGCGCGCCTGGCCCCGCAGGCGAAACCAGTCGCTGGTGATACCGACCTTGACGTTGGCGGTGTCCAATTCGGGCATGCGCAGGCGATTGACGAAATCCCCGCGGTTGATAAACCAGTGGCCGCCGTCGCGCTCCCTGACCAGCGCCTCGGCCCGCTGCAGCGACAGCCCCGGCACGTAGGCGGCCAACACTGGAGCGCTGGCGGTGTTGCCATTGATCCAGGTATTGGCCGGCAAGATCGTCACGTAGGGCGCCAGGGTGTCCAGCAACCGAGGGGTGACGCCCTTGACGCTGCGCAAGTCTTGCAAGGTGCGCAGCATCGGACGCGTCGGTGAAAGCGGCTTGTTGGCGGCCAACGGCGACGTTTCGCGGCCACTGTCGAATGTATTGCCCTGTGGTGCCTGGTCCGACCGCTGCGGATTCAACAAGCGCGGATACGCCTCGACCACCCGTTCGACGATGCGTGTACGGACCGTCGCGGCCACGCCCAACTGCTGGCACAGGCGTTCAAACGCCTGCACTTGTTCCTCGTCCACGCGCTCATTGGCGACGAGGTTGCGCAGGTTGAACTTGCCTTGCTCGTCTTCCAACTGGCCTTCGAACGGCGTGTCGATTTGATCCGAACCCGGCATCACGATGGGTTTCGCCCAAGGTTGGCCGAAGCGCGTCAGGGGATCGCGCTGACGGGCGTCCCAGAGCAATTGGCGACTCAGTTGCAAACCGCCCTGCAAGCGCGCCGTACCCTGGACGCGCAACTGCTCCGCTTCCAGGCTGCGGGTGAACAGGGTCTGGCGGGTCAACATGCCGCCGGCGATCACCGCCACCACCGTGGCGATCAGCAAGGCACTGATCACCGCCATGCCGCGCTGCTTCGCCGCGAAGGGCGAATCCGTTCGCATCACGGCCCTTATAACTGCCAGGAGCCAATGTCGGCATTCACGCCGTCGCCGTCAGGCTGGCCGTCGGCCCCCAGGGAAAAGATATCGACTTCGCCGTTGGCACCGGGGTTGAGGTAATTGTAGGGGCGTCCCCACGGATCATTGGGCAGGCGTTCGAGGTAGGAGCGCCAGGTGCCGTTTTTCGCATCGGCCGGTTTCTCCACCAGTACCTTGAGGCCCTGGTTCATGTTCGGGTAACTGCCGTGGTCCAGGCGGTACAGCTTCAAGGCTTGCATCAGGCCGCCAATGTCCTGTTTCGCCGCTGTTGCCCGCGCCTGGTCGGGACGGTCAAGCACCTTGGGCACCACCATCGCCGCCAGGATGCCGAGGATCACCACCACGACCATGATTTCGATCAGGGTGAAACCCAACTGCCCGCGAGGGCCTCGGGAACGGGCGTTATAACGGGCGATCTGCATCTCGACGGTCCTTCGCTGGATTCGATTCGAGGCGCAGTGTTGCAAGAAAATATGTCAGTGATATTGAAATTGCTCAGGAGCTTGCGTCGTCAATCGGTCACGAACGCCGGCTAGCCTTGAAGGCTGCCCTCGCCCTAGAGCCCGTGCCATGCCACGCCCTGCTCCGCAAGCCGGCTTCACCCTGATCGAAGTGCTGGTGGCCCTGGCGATCATCGCCGTGGCCATGTCGGCCGCCGTGCGCGTGGCCGCCGTGATGACCCAGAGCAACGGCTTGCTGCGAGACAAGTCCATCGCCCTGCTCACCGCCCGCAGCCAACTGGCACAACTGCGTCTGGAAGGCGGTTCTGCCCCGGGCTCGAAAGTGTTCGAGTGCGACCAGGGGCGCTTGCGGCTGCGCTGCGAACAGACCCTGCGTCCGGCGGAAAACGGCCGGTTGCTGCGGGTTGAACTGAGCGTGTCGGACCGCACCCGTGAAGCACCGCCGTTGGCGCGGTTGGAGACGTTGGTCAGCCGGGAGAAATAAGGAGAGGCAATGCGATCCCCTGTGGCGAGGGAGCTTGCTCCCGCTGGGCCGGTCCGACGCCTCGGGCGAAGCGGCCCCAAGATCCTGCGGTCGCTACGCAACCGAGCGGGAGCAAGCTCCCTCGCCACAGGTCAGTGCTGACTTTCGGGCCGGGTTAGCGAGGGCAAACTCACTGAATCCGGCAACCGCGCCAGGACCAGCCGGGTCCGTTCGTTGCCGCGCTCGATGACCACCGCCTGCGCCTCGATCGCCACCAAGCGTACCCCTTGGGCCACGCGCTCACCCACCAGGAAACTGCGCGGCGGTCCGTCGTTGAGGCTGAGGATGGCCACGGAAGCGTGGCTGCCGGCCATCACGCCGCTGACCTTGATGTCCACCGGTGCCGGTTGGCTGGAGACCCATTGCAGCGCCGGGTTATCGGAACGCTCGGCCATGCGGTGCGGGGCGACGTCCGGCGTGCGCGACTCGGCCGACGTGAGCAGCAGCGACGACCAGGTCGCCACCCCGGCCAACGCCGCCAACAAGCCCACGGCCTGGACGATTTGCGCCGGGGATACACGCTCGATGAACGCCAAGGCCTGAATCTCCTTGTCTTGATTCCAGCTTGCAGCGTACGCGGCAATTCTCTCCGTTTTATTTCACATCCTTATCATCTTCGCCGTGCAGGATGAGGCTCACGCAAAGGAGCGCCCATGAACCTCGGCAAGCAACGCGGTTTCACCCTGATCGAACTGATGGTCGTGCTGGTGATTGTCGGCATCGCCAGCGCCGCCGTAAGCCTGAGCATCAAGCCGGACCCGTTGAAATTGCTACGCCAGGATGGCGAACGACTGGTGCAGCTGTTGCAACTGGCCCAGACCGAAGCCCGCAGCGACGGGCGGCCGATTACCTGGCGCTGGGACGCCAAGGGCTTTGGCTTCAGTCGCCGCGCGGACCAAGGCACTGGGGCCGATCGCTTCGAGGACGACCCGCAACTGCATCGACGTCGCTGGCAGAGCCCGTCGATGGAGGTTCGCGTGGAGCCCAGGCAGCGGGTCGTGCTGAATGCCGAATGGATCGGCGAGCCCTTGCAGATCCGTTTGTCGGACGGCCAGAACAGTCTCACCGTGCAACGCAGTGCCGCCGGGCGGGTGCAGCTCCAATGAGCGCGCGGGAGACCGGCTTCACCTTGCTGGAAGTGATGGTGGCGATCCTGCTGATGGCGGTGGTCAGCCTGATCGCCTGGCGCGGGCTGGACAGCGTGACTCGGGCCGACAGCCATTTGCAGGCCAGCACCGAGCAGACCGAAGCGTTGCTGCGGGCCTTGAATCAACTGGAGCGCGACGTCGACCTGCGCGCCAGCATCGAGCTGAGTGAACCGGTCAACCCCGGCGCCGACGACGCGCCCGCCACCGCCCCACCCGCCCTCCCCGTGCGCAGCACCGAGGGCCGGGGCTTTCGCCTGGATGTGATCCGCGTGGCGGCGGCCCAGGAAGGCGAGTTGCAACGGGTGCGCTGGTGGCTCAAGGGCGACACGCTTTACCGCGCCCAAGGCCAGGCCCGCAATCGCTACCCCCTGCCCGCACCCGGCCCGGGCGTGGCGGTGCTCAGCGCCGTCAGCGATGCCGGGCTGCGGTACTGGGACACGGAAAAAGGCGGGCGCAAACTCAGCGGCAACCGCCAGGAAAACCCCGCGGGCATCGAGATCAGCCTGACTCGCCAGACGCCTCAGGGGCCTGAAACCTATCGACAGGTGCTTGGACCGCTGGAGTAATTCGCAGGTGCACCGCCGAACCCTTGTGGGAGCGAGCCTGCTCGCGAAAGCGGCGGGTCAGTTGGTGATGATGTTGGATGTACCGGCCTCATCGCGAGCAAGCTCGCTCCCACATTTGATCTGTGTTGTGCCTAGAACTTGAGGTCACACCCGATAACCCTGTGGGAGCGAGCTTGCTCGCGATGAGGCCGGCCCAGGCACTGCGGGGCGGGGCTCAGCTCAGCACCACCACCCCACCCGGCAATTCGGTGCATTTGGCGCCGTAGGCATCGCGGATCAACAGCGCCACGCCCGCCAGTTGGTCGAGGCGAAAGCGTGCCTGGACCTTGCGCTGGCCCAGCTCGCGGTTGAGCAGCAGCAACATGCCGGGGCGATAGCGGTTGATTTCATCGATGACGCTGGCCAGGGTCGCATCGTTGAACACCAAGACCTGCTCACGCCAGGCAACGGCCGCCGACACATCGGCACGCTCGGGAGTGCCCACCTGGCGCGGGTCGTAGGTCAACTGCATGCCCGGCTCCAAACGAAACCGCTGGCCTTGCACCTCGACCTGCACCACGCCCTCCAGGCAAGTCGCGCAGACGCTCTGGTCGGTGTAGCGGATGTTGAAGCGTGCCCGGGCGGCGCTGATCCAACCGGCGCCGGCCTGGACGCTGACCACCTGGGCACTGCGCCCCTGCACTTCAATCTCGCCACTGAGCAATTCCAACCCTTGCCCGCCATCGGCCAGCGAACGGTGACTGAGGCGAGTCTGGGTATTGAGTTCCAGGCTGACGCCCTCGGCCAGTTCCACCCGGCGCTGTTCGCCGACGTCGGTGACGTAGTCGGCCCCCAGCCCGGAGACACCGCCGGGCACCGTGGCGCGGATCAACAGGAACGCCGCCGATGCAGCGATTGCCCCACCCAACAACGCCCGCCGGCCGAAATGCCGGGGCGCCTGCAATGCGGTGGCGGCGGGTTGCAGCCCCTGCCACAGTGCCTTGGCCTGCTCAAAAGCCCGCGCATGCTCGGGGCTTTGCCCGCACCATTGGCGCAAGGCCCTGGCATCGGCCACGGTGGCACGTCCCGAGGTCAGCAGGATCAGCCAATCTCGGGCCTCGCTGGCCAATCGGGCCTGGGGCGTGGCGTCAGGGGAAGCGATGCTGAAGATGTTCAAGCGCACACACACTCATGAAAGGGTCGGGTCTCTACTCTCAAGACGGTTTTCCCGCGCCGGGACCGAACCGCTGAATGACTTTTCTTTCCAGGCGCAGGGCGCAATGCCCCAGCGCCGCCTTGATTTCCTTCTCCACCATACGGGTGGAGATACCGAAACGCTGGGAGATTTCCAAGTGCGGCGCTTCTTCCAGGCGGGCGGCGATGAAAATCCTGCGACGCCGCGCCGGCAGTTCGTACAAGGCCTTGAGCAACGTCTGCAACTCCTTCTGCCCACCCACCACCCGTGCCGGGTCCAACGCTTCATCCGAGACCTGCAGCAACTCCTCGATTTCATCCCCCGTGAGCAAGCGTGCATCGGCCTGCCGACGGTCAGCGGCAATGTTCAGGGCCATGCGATACAAATAGGCATTGGGCTGGGCGATGTCCGACGTGTCGACCATCCGATCGACCCGTAGGTAGGTTTCATGCAGCACATCGTTGGCCAGCTCCTCGGACCCCAGGCGCCGGCGCAAGCGCACCCGGAAATCCTCATAGGAGGTGAGGAACAGCTTCACCAACGGGCTGCGGCCGATGTCTTTCATCGCCCGGGCACCCCTTCCCCTGTTGTGCATTCCATGCTTCTTCCTGATGAGTCGGGTAACAAAAGCAGGGTCACCGGCTGGCGCAGCGAACTGGGTGCCGGGCGGTCGATCCTGAGGTTCTGCAAGCTATCGACCAGGGCCTTGTCCCGCATCAGGTCGCCCGTGGAACTGACCAGGCGGCTGTGCTGGACCACGCCGTCCCGGCCGATCCACATTTGCAGCACCGCCCGGAAACTGCCCGGGCGGGTCAACGGTGAACCACATAAATTGCGCTGTATGACCATCTGGATGGCGGCTGCGTAGTTACTGTCACCCAAGCCCGGGGTAACGCCGGCAGGCAACGGCACCTCGCGGACCCGCACCGGCTGCAACGTAAACGCATCCGCCCGGGCATAATGCGCCGCCAGCCCGGTGCCGCTGAGCAACACCCGCAACCCTTCGGAAGGTGTGAACCGCCCCCGCACGCCCAGCGTATGGCGCTGGTCCGATAGCTGCTGGTCAACCAGCACGGCCATGCCGGTAAAACGACTGAACTGTTCCAGCGCCGTGGTCAATTCCTGGGGCGCGATATCCAGCTCTACCCAGTCGACTGCCTGGGCCGGCACGCTCAGCAGACACAGCAACACCACCAGCCACCCCAAGGGCGCCCCGGTCAATCCACGTCCTCGTCCGCCCCCGGCTCTGCCCTGCTGCACGACTGACGTATCCGTTGAAAATCGTCATCCTGAGGGGTGTTTATGAATGTCGTATGACAACTGATACAAATCCTCCAGGCCGCACTAGACTGATGCCCTGACAACGAACCGTCTTGCATGGCGGACCAGGAGGTCGGTGATGAAACAGTGGATGAAAACGGCGGCAGGCCTCGGGCTGCTCATGGCCATGCCCTGGGCCCAGGGCGAAGAAGCCCCGGGCTGTATCGAGGTGACCGTCGGTGGCTACAAGACGCCCGACTACAACTGCCTGAGCCGGCAGATGGGTAATGACCCCGAGGCCGCAACCGCAGCGCAACGGGCCCAGGAGACCATGAACGTGCCGGTCAACGAACGCGCGCCGAACAGCGTCGGCCTGGCGACCCCGGCGGCCACGGGGGTGCGCATGGGCTATACGTTTGGCACCTCGGTCAAGCCCCAGCGGCCGCCAGTACCGGCCAACACCTCCCCGCTGCCCAAATAACGACACGGCTTTTTGTGGCGAGGGTGCTTGCTCCCGCTGGGCCGGTCCGACGCCTCGGGCGCAGCCGTTCGCTGATACACATCGAGCGGGAGCAAGCTCCCTCGCCACAGGGATCACTTCAGAGCCTGATCCAGATAATCACCCCCCCGGACTCTGGCGAAAACTCACCGCCAGCCGGTTCCAGCTGTTGATGGTGCTGATCGCCAGGGTCAGGTCCACCAGTTCCTCCTCGCTGAAGCAGGCCCGGGCCTGGGCGTAGACGTCGTCGGGGACTTGGCTTTGGGCCAACAGCGTCACCGCCTCGGTCCAGGCCAGGCCTGCGCGTTCGCGGGCCGTGAAGAAACCGCTGTCGCGCCATACCGCCACCGCGTAGAGCCGCCGTTCGGTTTCGCCCTGGCGTCGCGCCTCCACCGAATGCATGTCGGTGCAGAAGGCGCAGCCATTGAGTTGCGAAGCGCGGATCTTGATCAGGTGCAGCAGCGCCGGCTCGATACTCAGGCGACTGGTCAGGGCTTCCAGGCCGATCATCGCGCGCATCGCCCCGGGGGAGGCAGTGTAGTAATCCAGACGCGGGCTCATGGCGGGCTCCGTGGCATTCGAGCGTTCCACGGTAGGCCCTGGGGTCGGTCAATGACAGGTCCAATTCGGCGAAAAAGCCGGAGACAAGTCCAATCGGCGGGATTTTCCCCACGCAACTTCAACGCAATCGCACAATGCGGGTAATCTTGCGCTTTTGACGCTGGCCGCCGACCAATCGCCCAGGAGCTTGCGGGTATGGAACTTCATGTTGTCATCAACGGCCGCAAGGACCTGTCGGGCCAGTTGTATCAACAATTGCGCAGCGCCATCGAGAGCGGCCGCCGGGCCGCCGGCACCCAGCTGCCGCCCAGTCGCCTGCTGGCCGAGCAACTGGGGGTTTCGCGCAAGACCGTTTCCGACACCTACGCCCAACTGACCTACGAAAATTTCCTCACTGGCATTATCGGCAAAGGCACCTACGTCAATGCGCGACCGGCCAAAGTGGTACGCAAGCAAAGCCACCGCGAACTGGCCGGTGCCGATGTCGTCGAGGCCTGGCGCACCATGCCCGACCTGATGCGCCATCCTACCCTCGAAGGTGCGCTGCGCTACGACTTCATCGGTGGCGCCACCGGCAAGGGCCAGTTTCCGCTGGACGACTGGCGGCGCTGCACCGCCCACGCGCTGCGCCAGATCGCCAGCGCCAAGGGCTTCTACAGCCAGCCCGAAGGCCTGCCGGCGCTGCGCAATGCCATTGCCCGGCATATCGCGTTTTCCCGCGGGGTCAATTGCCAGGACGAAGACGTCGTGGTGTGCAACGGCGCGCAGCAAGCCCTGGACTTGATCTCGCGGGTATTGACCCGTCCCGGCAGCCTGGTGGCCATGGAAGACCCCGGCTATCCGCCGGCGCGGTTGCTGTTCGGCTCCCAGGGCGCCACGGTGGCCGGGGTGCCGGTGGACGAACAAGGCCTGCGGGTGGACCTTATCCCCGACGGCACGCGGTTGATCTACGTAACGCCCTCCCACCAGTTTCCCCTGGGCATGCCCATGAGCCAGGCCCGTCGCGAGGCTTTGCTGGCGCGGGCCTATGAGTTGGGGGCGATCATCATCGAAGACGACTACGACAGCGAATTCCGCTACGAAGGCCGGCCCGCCGACTCGTTGCAAAGCCTGGATGAGCGCGGGATCGTCGCGTACGTCGGCACCTTCTCCAAGACCCTGTTGCCGGAGCTGCGACTCGGCTATGCGATCCTGCCACCGGCGATCCTTGAAGCCGTGATCCTGGCCAAGCGCCTCACCGACCAGCACACCTCCACCCTGCCCCAGTGGGCGTTGGCGAAGTTCATTGCCGAAGGTTGCCTGCTCAAGCACATCCGTCGCTGCCACACCCTGTATGCCGGGCGCCGCGAGCGGATTCTGGCGCGCATGGCCGGGGACTTGTCGCCCTGGTTCGAGGCCGTGCCGACCACCGCGGGCTTTCATATGGCGGTGTTGTGCAAGGTGCCGATGGATCTGGCGCTGGTGATCGAGCTGGCGAGAAAAGCCGAGGTCGGGCTCTACAGCCTCGAGGGTTTTTTCAATGATGTGCCCGTACGACCGGGCCTGTTCTTCGGTTTCGGTGCGATCGAAACCCTGGACATCGATGTCGCCCTGGACCGTTTGCGCGACATTCTGCAGCAGGTGGCGTGAGAATTGGACTGGGCGTTTATCCGCCCATTGGCTGTTTGAGCCTTGGGCCGCCAGGCCTATCCTGCACGGGTGTCATTGATCGTGAATAACCACCGTCCGACTTGATTCAGGAGCCTGAACAATGTCTCGCCAAGTGATCAATACCGTGCAGGTGCAAGCCGCCGCCGGTCGCTCGGAAGAACTGGGCCGGCAATTGCAGCAAATCGTCGAGACCCTGCGCGCCCTGCCCGGCTGCGATGCCTACCTGGTCGACCGTTGCCCCGACGATGGCGACCGCTGGAACGTCAGCGCCCGCTGGCAATCGGAAGCGGCCATGCAAGCCCACTTCAACTGCCCGGAAGTGCAAGGTTTCATCAGCCTGATCGACAACCGCCTGGCTCGAAGCGTGGATTTCAATAGTTTTCCGATTGTTTGAGGCTGCGGTGCTATTCCCGCCAGGCACTTCACCTGTGGCGAGGGAGCTTGCTCCCGCTCGGCTGCGCAGCAGACGCAAGACTGTGATGGAACGCGCCGCCTGTTCTGGGGCGGCTTCGCCACCCAGCGGGAGCAAGCTCCCTCGCCACAAAAGCTCCATCAGCCAATGGCTTCATCGACCCAGCCAATTGGTCTACCCGCCTTCCGAAAGATTGGACGTTTGCTTGCCCCGCCTCGGGGCTTAGGGTGAGTCCATCGCCGCGACAGCGCGAAATCACTCGAAACCAAATAGGCCATCCCCCATGAAAACACTCTGTCTGCTCGCCGCCCTCAGCCTGCTGCCCATTACCCAGGCCTACGCCCACGAAGCCGCGCCTTCGGAGAAGGTCACGGTGTTGCAGGAGCAAATGCTGAAAAATGTTCCAGGTAAGAAAACCATGATGCTGACCGTCAACTACGCCCCCGGCCAAGCGTCCATCGCCCACAAGCACGAGGGCACGGCCATGGCCTATGTACTCGAAGGCGCCATCACTTCCCAGGTCAAGGGCGAGCCGGCGAAGACCTACAAAGCCGGGGAATTCTGGTATGAAGCGGCGGGTTCCGAACACCTGGTGTCGAGAAACGCCAGCGCGAGCCAACCGGCGAAGCTGCTGGTGTTCATGGTGATGGGCGAGGATGAGGCGGTGTTGATTCCGTTGAAAAACTAATCGACCACAGCACAGCAGTCCCCCCCTGTGGGAGCGAGCTTGCTCGCGATGGCGATATATCAGTCAAGTTCAATGTCGCTGACCCACCGCTATCGCGAGCAAGCTCGCTCCCACAGGGGCCCACAGTGGATCTTAAAAACAAAAAAAGCCCCGCATCTCTCAATGCGGGGCTTTTTCATTCAACGTCGGATCAATTGGCCGTCACGACCGCCTGACCACTCATTGCCACGTCCAGCAGCTCGCGGTTGGCGACCGCGTACATGGCATAGTCGGTACCGCTGGCAGCACGGATGTCCACCAGCATGGCGCGCCAGCGCTCGACCATCTCGCGGTGCTGCTCCAGCCACAGTGCCAGGCGCGTTTCCACGTCCTGGGCGCCATCGCCCTCTTGCAGGACCGAGATGGTGATCGCCCGCTGTTGCCAGTCGACATCATCACGGAACGCTTCACGGGCCAGTGCCTGCCAGTTGTTTTCCACCGGCAGTGCGCTGATCTGTTGCAGGTACCAGGTGATGTCCAGGGCGCTGCCCACGGCGAAGTAAGCCTTGGCCACGTCGGCGGCGTTCTGACCGGTGACGTCAGCCGCCTCGATGATCGGCAGCAAGGTGTACAGGTGCGTCGTGCCGGCAACCATGCGCGCCAGCAGCTCCGGCACGCCGGCGGCCACGTAGGCCTGGTAGCGGGTCTGCCAGCCTTCGCGGGTCGGACCTTCCAGCAGTTCGTCGAGCTTGAGGCCCAACGCGGCCAGGTGCGGACCGAAGGGAGCGACGTCACGGGCAGCGTTCTGCTCGTTGCGGCGGCTGCGCAGGAACCAGCGCGTGGCGCGACGGCCCAGGCGCATCAGCTCGTCCATCAGCTCCAGTTGCACGTCGGCCGAGACCTGGTGGTCCAAGGCTTCGATCTGGCGGAACCAGTGCGGGAGATGGAAGATGTCCCGAACGATCACATAGGCACCGGCCACGTTCGCCGGGCTCATGCCCGTCGACTCTTTCAACCGCTGGACGAAGGTGATGCCCATGTGGTTGACCAGGTCGTTGGCGATCTGGGTGCTGACGATCTCGCGTTTCAGGCGATGGCGACGCATGGCTTCGGAGAACTTGCTCACCAGCGTTGGCGGGAAAGCCGTCTCCATGTCACGGGTCAGGTAGTCGTCGTCCGGCACCAGGGAGTTGAGCAGCGCTTCCTTGAGGTCGATCTTGCTGTAGGAGATCAGCACCGACAGTTCGGCACGGGTCAGGCCATGGCCCGCCGCGACACGTTCGGCCAGTTGCTCTTCCGTCGGCAGGAACTCGATGGCACGGTCCAGCTTGCCTCGGGCTTCCAGATCGTTCATCAGGCGCTTGTATTCGGCGATCCGCACGAAGGCGCGGCGTGCCGCCAGGGACAGGGCCTGGGTCTGCTTGTAGTTGTTGCCCAACACCAGGCCACCGACTTCGTCGGTCATGCTCGCCAGCAACTGGTTGCGTTGCTTGTCGGTCATGTCGCCGGCCTGCACCACTTCGTTGAGCAGGATCTTGATGTTCACTTCGTGGTCGGAGCAGTCCACGCCACCGGCGTTGTCGATGAAGTCGGTGTTGGAACCGCCGCCATTGAGGCCGAACTCGACGCGACCCAGTTGGGTCATGCCCAGGTTGCCGCCCTCGCCCACGACCTTGCAGCGCAGTTCGTTGCCGTTCACGCGCAGCGCGTCGTTGGCCTTGTCGCCGACATCGGCGTGGCTTTCGCTGCTGGCCTTGACGTAAGTACCGATACCGCCGTTCCACAACAGGTCCACCGGCGCCTTGAGCAAGGCGTTCAGCAGTTCGGTCGGGGTCAGTTTGTCGGCCTTGATGTCGAAGCGCTCTTTCATCTGTGGCGAAATCGCGATGCTCTTCGCGCTACGCGAGAAGATACCGCCGCCTTCGGACATGATGCTGGCGTCGTAGTCGGTCCAGGCCGAACGCGGCAGGTCGAACAGGCGCTTGCGCTCGGCAAAGCTGCTGGCCGGCTCCGGGGTCGGGTCGATGAAGATGTGCAGGTGGTTGCAGGCCGCGACCAGTTGCAGCTTGTCGGACATCAACAAGCCGTTGCCGAACACGTCGCCGGCCATGTCGCCGACGCCCACCACGGTGATGCTGTCTTCCTGGACGTTGATGCCGCGCTCGCGGAAGTGACGTTGCACGCCGACCCACGCGCCCTTGGCGGTGATGCCCATTTTCTTGTGGTCGTAGCCGGCCGAACCACCGGAGGCGAACGCATCGCCGAGCCAGAAGCCGGAGTCGATGGCGATGCCGTTGGCGATGTCGGAGAAGGTCGCAGTGCCCTTGTCCGCCGCCACCACCAGGTACGGGTCATCGTCGTCATGGCGCACGACGTTGGCCGGCGGTACCAGGGCGCCGTCCTTGAGGTTGTCGGTGATGTCCAACAGGCCGGAGATGAAGCTGCGGTAGCAGGCGATGCCCTCGGCCGCGATCTCGTCCCGGCTGCCGCCCAGGGGCAGGCGACGCGGCAGGAAGCCGCCCTTGGCGCCCACCGGCACGATCACCGAGTTCTTCACTTGCTGGGCTTTTACCAGGCCCAGCACTTCGGTGCGGGAGTCTTCTTCACGATCGGCCCAGCGCAGGCCACCGCGGGCGACGTTGCCGAAGCGCAGGTGCACGCCTTCGACCCGTGGCGAGTAGACGAAGATTTCGAACTTCGGCACCGGCTTCGGCAGTTCCGGGATCAAGTGCGGGTTGAACTTGAAGCTGAAGTAGGCCTTGTTCTGGCCGTTGGCGTCGGTCTGGTAGATGTTGGTCCGCAGGGTCGCCTTGATCAGGTCCAGGTAACGACGCAGGATGCGGTCGTCGTTGAGTACCTGCACCTCGTCGAGGGCCGAGAGAATCGCTTGCTCCAGGCGCAGTTGCTTGTCTTCCAGGTCGTCGCCGCTGAGCTTGCGCGCCAGGTAGAAGCGGGTCTTGAACAACCGGGTCAACTCGCGCGCGATGTCGGTGTGGTTGTTCAGGGTGCTGGCGATGTAACCCAGGTCGAAGCCCAGGCGGATCTGCTTCAGGTAACGGGCGTAGGCACGCAGCAATGCCACGTCGCGCCATGGCAGGCCGGCGGTCAGCACCAGGCGGTTGAACGCATCGTTCTCGGCATCGCCACGCACGATGTGGACGAAGGCGTCCTGCAAGGTGTCGTTGAGTTGCTGGATGTCGAGGTCCAGGCCTTCGGCGGCGGTGAAGGCGAAATCATGAATCCAGAATTCGCGGCCGTTGGTGTGGCGCAGGCGGTACGGGAATTCACCCAGCACGCGCAGGCCGAGGTTTTCCAGGATCGGCAGCACGTCGGACAGCGCCAGCGGCGTG
Organism: Pseudomonas sp. CG7; assembly: GCF_023701885.1. Lineage (NCBI taxonomy): Bacteria > Pseudomonadati > Pseudomonadota > Gammaproteobacteria > Pseudomonadales > Pseudomonadaceae > Pseudomonas > Pseudomonas sp. CG7. Next base: position 19,553 of record NZ_JABAEE010000076.1, read on the forward strand.
TCGGCGTGATACAGCTTGCAGTGCAGCTCGCGCTGGCCGGAAACCTGGCCCAGCGGCTGGTAGAAGCTCATCACCAGCGGATTCTTTTCGTTCAGGCTCAGCAGGTGCTGCATGTCGACCACGGCCGAGTGCGCGGCAAAGCGCTCGCGGTAGCCGGCCGGGAAGCCTTTCGGGAAGTCCGACAGCACGTTGGTGCCCTGGGCTTCGCCGAAACTCTCGATGACCAGGCTGGCGTAGTCGTCCTTCCAGCTGCGGCAGGCCTGCACGACTTCTTTTTCCAGCAGCAACGGGTCGATGTCGATGCGGTTCTTCGGGTCCACCCGCAGGATCAACTGCACGCGAGCCAGTACGGACTCGGAGAAGAAGGTCCAGAACTCGCAGTCCGAGGCCTTCAGGCGATCCATCAGCACTTGCTGGATCTTCTGGCGCACTTCGGTGGAGTAGATATCACGCGGCACGTAGGCCAGGCAGTAGCAGAAACGGCCGTACGGGTCTTTGCGCAGGAACACACGGATCTTGTTGCGTTCCTGGATCTGCACGATGGACATGACGGTGCTGAACAGCTCGTCCACCGGCGTCTGGAACAGGTCGTCGCGAGGCAGCACTTCGACCACCTGGGCCAGTTCCTTGCCCAGGTGCGCCTTGGCCTGGAAGCCCGAGCGACGCTCGATTTCCGCGACCTTGCGGCGGATGTACGGGATGACCCGCACGCTCTCGCCATACACCGAAGAGGTGTACAGGCCCATGAAGCGGCATTCCTTGATGACCTTGCCGTTGGCGTCGATTTCACGGATCGACACGTAGTCCGGGTAGGCCGGACGGTGCACGCGGCTCGGGTGCGCGGCCTTGGCGAACGACAGCGGCGTCGGTTCGCGCAGGTAGTTGACGGCGTAGTCTTCGATGCGCAGGTCTTCGGCGGTCAGGCCGGCGCGCAGCAACTTGGTCAGGCCGAGGAACGAATCGGGGTTGTACTCGATGTGGCCACCATCGGCCTCGTCGCGCACCACGAACTCTTCGTAGCCCAGGAAGGTGAAGTGGTTACCCACCAGCCATTCCAGGAAGCTCTTGATCTCGCTCTTTTCATCAGCGTCGATGGCGTAGGCGCTGCTGTCCAGGCTGTCGAGGATTTCCTGGACCTTGGCTTTCATCGGTTCGAAATCGGCCACGGCCACGCGCACTTCGCCCAGCACTTGCTCAAGCTCCTTGCTCAGGACGTTGAGTTCGGCGGCGTTGGCGCAGCGGTCGATTTCCAGGTACATCAGCGACTCTTGCAGCACGTCGTCGCCCTGGGTGCCCTTCGGCAGGATCTCCAGCAACTCGCCCTTGCTGCCGCGACGCACGCTCAGGACGGTGGTTTGCAGGGTATGGATGCTGTAGCCGCGACGGTTCAGCTCGGTGCGGACCGAGTCCACCAGGAACGGCAGGTCGTGGTGCAACACTTCCACGGCCGTGTGGGTCGACTGCCAGCCGTGGCGTTCGTAATCGGGGTTGTAGACGCGCACCTGCGGTTGCGTGTGGTCGAAGCGCTCAAGCAGGCGCCAGGCAGACAGGGTGCAGCCGGCGAGGTCGGACAACCGGCGCTGGGTAAGTTCGTCGAGGGAAATGATGCCGAAGAATTGTTCAGCGAACAGCGCCACTTGTGGCAGTGCCTGTTCACTGATGTGCTGCGCCAGTGCCGCTTGCAGTTGGTGCTGGAAGTCGGCTTTGCTGGCTGCGGTGAAGAACGCCATCTGTGGTACTCCGCTTGGGCTTGTTATTGATGGTAGCGTCGCGTGCAACCCCTTTCGGGGCCGTCGGCCATCCCGTTCCTGATTCTCGGGCAGAGGAAACAGGATGACAGGTGGGGGAAGCTGGACAGGACCGGCAGGTCACATCCTTTTCCATGTAATTTCATGTCATGGACACCTGCAAAAATCACCCCGGGGTGGACTTTGCAGGTGCACATCCGTTGCGCAGCTTAACGAGTGCGACATCCTGCCTGCTTGCAGCGCTGCGACATATTCGGTCATCGGCTCGCTAAACAGCCGGTGCGCACCGAACAACCCTAGCAGGCTGGGGACCAAACGGCACCCCGAGGCGGTAAACCAGCAGAAAATCCTTCAGGCTGGCAAAATCCACTTTTTGCACCCCGCCGGTGCACTCGATCCTGGAGCATCACCATGCAAATGACCACCGCCCTTCTGATCGCCAACCCGTGCGACGACGAAGAAGACAACATGGCCATGCTCTGCTGCCACAGCGCCCAGGGCGAAATGTTCCTGATGACGCGCTACCCCGACGAAGACGAACTGGAAATCACCCTGGATGGAGAGCCTTCGACCCTGGACGGCGTCAAGGTCACCCTCAGCCCGACCCGCTTGCTGATTGAGATTGCCACGGCGGATGCCGATGCGTTGAATGGCGACGATGTGCTGGAGATCATCCACGACACCGATGCGGCCGACCTGGCGGAAGTGGAACTGACGTTGCAGAACATCCTCAAGGGGACGGGGACCTATATAAGCCAGCTCTGAGATCCGGACACGAACACGCTCCTGTGGCATCAGCCAACCCTGGTCCCAAAGGCACCCCGTAGCGAGGGAGCTTGCTCCCGCTGGGTTGCGCAGCAACCCCAAAACCAGGCGCCGCGATGTAATGGGCAAGTGGCATAGGCCGCCTTGCGACTGCTGCGCAGTCGAGCGGGAGCAAGCTCCCTCGCCACGGGGTCAGTGAATTCGCCGTTATTTGTCGTTCTGCACCAGATTGCCATCGGCGTCATAAACCAGGTACTCGTCATCGTTCTTCGGATCCCTCACGTAGTAACGGGCCTCATTGCCGTTATCCGGCACCTTCATGCTGGTGTAGGACCCCAGCGCCTTGATCACCTTGTTGTCCTGACTGATCAAGACCAGCGAGGAGCCCCCACCCGCCCGGATCGCCGCTGCATAACGGGTCTGGAACGCGTTGATCTGCTGGTAATCCAGTGGTACTTGCAACCGGCCCGCCAAGTCGATGGCACCGTAGCTGTCATCGCGCCCGACCACCGCCATGCCGTTGGAAAACGGCGTCACTTCGTCATAAGGCAACTTGATCGGTAGTCGCGCGCCCTGGCGATCGATAAAAGCGAACTTCTTGCTTTTGGTGTCCTGCACCAACAGCGGCTGCTGCCCCACAAACCGGCCTACCACGTTGTAACCCGGAAGGTTGATCCGTTTGCCTTCCAGATCGAAAACATCCTCACGACTCCGATCGGCCGAGCTGGCGTAGAGCAGACCCGCGCTGTGCTCGATGCCCGAGAATTGCGTCGGCAGGATCTCCTTGCCGGCCAGGGTATAAGCGCCGTACAGGCCTTCCATGAGATCAGTTCGCTTGCCGAGACGGGCGATGAACAGGTTATCGGTCACGGTGGGGTTGACGAATTTCATCGGCAACACAAACCGATGATGCCTGGCATCGTAGAGCCCATAAGGGCCGTTGGTTTCACGCTCCACCAACAGCAGGCCATTGCTCAACGCCTCGGTGATGTGTTCGAACGGCAGGTCGACGAGCTTGTTGCTACCGGCGGGGAAATAGGCGAGCTGGCTGCGCAACGCCTGCCACTCCGATTCCGGGTCGCTGGACTTCTCCGGGTAAAACAACGTGTAGGTATCGGCCACCGGACTGTCTTGCACCTGCACCCAACGGGGCTTGATCAACCATTGGCCGGCCTGGTCGATGAAGCCATAGCGCTCGGCCTTGCGGTCCAGGGCGATGTACCGCGCTTGTGCTGCCAGGACGTTGTCGACCTGGGTGAACTCAACGCTGTTGTCTTCCAGCGGATCGAGTACATGGATGACGATGCGTTGCGGGGTGGCCTCGAATTGGTAGTCGACCTCGGTGTTTTGCAACGGCCCCGCCTGAGCGACCAGCGCCTCGGTCACGCGCTCCAGCTGCTGTTGCACCGCCTGGCCGGTCTTGAGCTGATCGAGATCGTCCTTGGTCTGCACCAACGCGTTGTAATAGTCCTGCAACGCCGCGATATCGCCCTCGGAGGGGAACGCCCGGGAGCTGTTCCCGTTGCTGTAGAGCGCCCTGCCCCCATCGTCCAGCCCTTGCACCACGAAAGTCGACAGTTTCAGCGTACTCAAGCGCACGGAAGCGCTGCCATCACCCAGGGCCGTGAGCTGGAAGGACTGGCCGTCGTCCAGGGTCACTTTCGGCTGATCCTTGTCCAGCACCACTTTCCTGAACGCCGGATAGCTGCGGTAAGCGACCGTCAGGCCGAGACTCGCCAGCGGTTTGTTCACCGCAAGTGCGAAGGCATCATGGGATGCAATCATGTCGTCGGACTCGACCTTGGGCGGCGCCTTGAGCTCGGCGAAGGTTTTTTCGCTGCCATCGCGAAAAACCAAGCGCTGCGGCAGATACTGCTCGGCCGTCGGCTCATCCGGCATGGCGGCGCGCTTCCAGAGTGGATCAAGCGTGCTGGTATCGAGCCGCACCTCAGAACCATCGGCAAATAGCCGCTGGGCAAAACGCAGGCCTTGGATCGACGCCAATTCAGCTTTCAACTGCGCGCTGGTGAACGGGACAAACAGCGACTCGTATTGCAACGGCTGCTCGCCGACGGATTCGGTCGTCTCGACAGTCAGGCTCAATTGCACGTCGCTGACCCGCTCCAGGGACCTGAGGGTCTCACCGGTGTCCTGGATCAAATAATTGAGGCGCTTCTCCACCTCCGGCAGTGCCAACGTGCCGATGTCTTCCATGCCGCCTTCGTTCAATTGCTCGGCGGCGAAGCCTTCATCGGCTGGCGCGCCGCTGTGGCGAAACAGGATGTAGGACGCGCAGCCCACCACCAACAAGGTCACACTCAGTATCATCAGCAATCTCAAACGAGGCTGGGTAAAGTTCATGGTGGTTTCGGCAGTCAAGGGGCTGGGAGAGGCAGGCAGCTAACCACACGGCCTGGCGCGCTGCAAATTGACTGGGTGGTTCGGCGCCCCTGATGCGAACCACCATCGGTCGTGCTGCTGACACGTCCCCCTTGACGACCGATTGGGTTCTGGTGTTTCCTGAAACCGGTTTCAGAACCGCTAATAAATCCAATAAGCAGGTTTCTATCCGTGAATTCTTTCTCCGCCGCCCAGCGCAACCGCGTGACCATGCTCGACGTCGCCGAACGCGCCGGAGTCTCCAAGGCCAGTGTCTCGCGTTTCATCGGCGAAGACCGTGCCCTGCTCTCCGAGGCCATCGCCCGGCGCATCGACCAGGCCATCAGTGAGTTGGGCTACCGGCCGAACCAGATGGCCCGCGGCCTCAAGCGCGGGCGCACACGCCTGATCGGCATGCTGGTGGCCGATATCCGCAACCCTTATTCGATTGCCGTGATGCATGGCGTGGAAACCGCCTGTCGTCGCCATGGCTATAGCCTGGTGGTGTGCAACACCGACCGCGATGACGAGCAGGAACGCCAGCACCTGGCGCTGTTGCGCGCCTACAACATCGAAGGGCTGATCGTAAACACGCTGGGTCACCACCGTGACGAATTGTTCGAATTGCGCAGCGAAATGCCTCTGGTGCTGGTGGATCGCAAGGTCGATCGGCTCGACAGCGACCTGGTCGGACTGGACAACCCGGCGGCCATCGAAATGGCCCTCGATCACCTCGAGCAACGGGGCTACCGCGATCTGTTGCTGGTGACCGAGCCGTTCGACGGCACCAGCTCGCGAATCGAGCGGGTCGAGAGTTTCAAGGCCGGCATCCACCAACGGCCTGCCCTGGCCGGCTCTGTGGTGGAGACCTGTGACCAATTGACCACGCGCATCAAGACCTTTCTTGCCCAGCCGGGCCCTGGCCCCAAGGCGTTGTTCTGCGCCAATGGCATTGCCGCCCTGGCCGCCACGACGGTGTTGCGCGAGCTGGGTTGCCACTTATTCGACGACGTCGGCCTGATCGCCCTCGATGACCTGGATTGGTACCCGCTGGTCGGCAGCGGCATCACGGCCCTGGCCCAACCGACAGCGGAGATCGGCGCCAGCGCGTTCGAATGCCTGCTCAAGCGCTTGCGTGGGGACAACGGGCCGGTGCGGACCCTGGATTTTGCGGCGCGGTTGATTGAGCGGGGGTCGACGCTTGGGGTTTCTCGGTGATCGGGCCGGCCTCATCGCGAGCAAGCTCGCTCCCACAGCGGGTCTTCAGTGCGTCACAGATCCCGTGTGGGAGCGAGCTTGCTCGCGATGAGCCCTGAAGCACACCCCCTTTTTTTGAACAAAACTGAACCCGGTTTCAGAGGAACAGCCTCCATGCACTCCCCCCCCGTTTCCATCAGTCTTTCCAGCTACGGCGCCGACCTGGTCCGGCAGCATGGCCAGGGCAATTTCATTGAGCTGCTGGCCGCCGCCGGAGCTTCGCGCATCGAATGGCGCGAAGAATTGCTCACCACCGAACAACCTTCGGAACTGGCCGCTGCTGCCCGGGCCCGGGGGCTGCAAAGTATTTTCTCGTCGCCACTGGCGCTGTGGCTCGCTGGCCAGTCCAGGCCCAACCCCGACTTGGCGCTGGCGCTGCAGCGTGGCGAGGCGTTCGGTTCGACCTGGCTGAAAGTCTCCCTCGGTCACTTCACCGACGCCAATGACCTGTCGGCATTGGCCCAGGTGCTCGCCGCACGCCCGGTGCAGCTACGGGTGGAAAACGACCAGACCTTGTACGGCGGGCGGATCGAGCCGTTGCAACGGTTCTTCACCGCCGTCGAATACCAAGGGTTGCCCGTTGCCATGACCTTCGACATTGGCAATTGGCAGTGGCAGGACCAATCGGCCGCCGTGGCCGCCCGACAACTCGGACGGTATGTGACGTATGTGCATTGCAAGGCCGTGGCCCGGCGCGCCGACGGCAAACTCGTCGCCGCGCCTCCAGCCATGACCGACCTGCACCTGTGGGAACAACTGCTCAAGCACATGCCCGCCGGCGTAATGCGCGCCGCCGAGTATCCGTTGCAAGGCGATGACTTGCTGCAATTGACCACCCGCCATGTCGCCACCCTGTCCGGTCTTGGGCAATCGCGCCGGGAGCCTGTCCATGTCTGAATTCGATGTGTTGTCGTTCGGTGAAACCATGGCGATGCTGGTGGCTGACCAGCGCGGTGACCTGGCCAGCGTCGAGCAGTTCCACAAGCGCATCGCCGGGGCCGACAGCAACGTGGCCATCGGGCTGTCACGGCTGGGCTTCAAGGTGGCGTGGCTGAGCCGGGTCGGCGCCGACTCCCTGGGACGCTTCGTGACGCAGACGCTGGAGAACGAAGGCCTGGATTGTCGCCACGTGGCGGTCGACCCGGAGCACCCCACCGGCTTCCAGTTCAAATCCCGCACCGTCGATGGCAGCGACCCGCAAGTCGAGTATTTCCGCCGCAGTTCGGCGGCCAGTCATCTGTCGATCGACTCCATCGCCCCGGCGTTGCTTGACGCCCGCCACGTGCACGCCACGGGCATCGTCCCGGCGCTGTCGGACATGGCCCGCGAGATGTCCTTTGAGTTGATGACCCGCATGCGCGAGGCCGGCCGCAGCCTGTCGTTCGACCCCAACCTGAGGCCGAGCCTGTGGCGCAGCGAGTCGATGATGGTCACTGAAATCAATCGCCTCGCCGCCCTCGCCCACTGGGTCTTGCCGGGACTCGGCGAAGGCCGGCTGCTGACGGGTTTCGACGATCCGGCTGACATCGCCGCGTTCTACCTGGACCAAGGCGCCGAAATCGTCGTGATCAAGCTCGGCGCGGACGGTGCCTATTACCGCACGCCGCTGGACGAAGGCGTCATCGCCGGCGTGCCCGTGGCCCAGGTGGTCGACACCGTGGGCGCCGGGGATGGCTTCGCCGTCGGCCTGATCAGCGCATTGCTCGAAGGCCAGGCCATCACCGCGGCCGTGCAACGCGCCAACTGGATTGGCAGCCGCGCGGTGCAGAGCCGTGGGGACATGGAAGGGTTACCGACGCGCCTTGAGCTATTGGCCGAATTTGAAACCGTCGATCGCGAGCAAGCTCGCTCCCACAAGGGATCAAGTTAACCCCTGTGGGAGCGAGCTTGCTCGCGATCGAGGACACCGCAAAACGCACCTGCTGCATAAAAACAACAAGCTCAGGAGTCAACGACATGCAAACGCCCAACCTCGCCACCCGCCGCTGGTGGTACATCATGCCCATCGTCTTCATCACCTACAGCCTGGCCTACCTGGACCGGGCCAACTATGGCTTCGCCGCCGCCTCGGGCATGGCCGAGGACCTGATGATCACCCCAGGACTGTCGTCGCTGCTGGGCGCACTGTTCTTCCTCGGCTACTTTTTCTTCCAGGTCCCGGGGGCGATCTACGCGCAAAAGCACAGCGTGAAGAAGCTGATCTTCGTCAGCCTGATCCTCTGGGGTTCGCTGGCCACCCTGACCGGCGTCGTCTCCAATGCCTACTGGCTGATCGTGATCCGCTTCATGCTCGGGGTGGTCGAGGCCGCCGTGATGCCGGCGATGCTGGTGTACCTGTGCCACTGGTTCACCCGGGCCGAACGTTCGCGGGCCAATACCTTCCTGATCCTCGGTAACCCGGTGACCATGCTGTGGATGTCGGTGGTATCGGGTTACTTGGTACAGCAATTCGACTGGCGCTGGATGTTCATCATCGAAGGTTTGCCGGCGGTGCTCTGGGCCTTTGTCTGGTGGCGCCTGGCCGATGATCGCCCGGCCCAGGCCAAGTGGCTCAGCGACCAGGAAAAACACGATCTGGAAAGTGCCTTGGCGGCCGAACAGGTCGGCATCAAGGCGGTGAAGAACTACGCCGAAGCCTTCCGCTCGCCCAAAGTCATCATCCTGGCGTTGCAGTTCTTCTGCTGGAGCATCGGCGTCTACGGGTTTGTGCTGTGGTTGCCGTCGATCCTCAAGGCCGGCCTGCAGATGAACATGGTCGAGGCCGGCTGGCTGTCGTCCTTGCCATACCTGGCAGCAGTGATCGGCATGCTGGTGGTGTCCTGGGCGTCGGACAAGGCGCAGAAGCGCAAGCGTTTTGTCTGGCCGCCGCTGCTGATCGCCTCCATCGCGTTCTACGCCTCCTACCTGCTGGGGGCCGAGCATTTCTGGTGGTCCTATGGCTTGCTGGTGATCGCCGGCGCGTGCATGTATGCACCGTACGGGCCGTTCTTCGCCATCGTTCCGGAAATTCTCCCGGCCAATGTCGCCGGCGGTGCCATGGCCTTGATCAACAGTATGGGCGCGCTGGGTTCCTTCGGCGGCTCGTACCTGGTGGGCTACCTCAACGGCACCACCGGCTCCCCTGGCATGTCCTTCCTGCTGATGAGCGGTGCGTTGCTGCTGTCGGTGGTACTGACCCTCGCCCTCAAGCCCGGCGCCAGCGACCGGACCGTATCCCACCCCGCGACGCCCAACCCGGCGCCCGCCCGTTCCTGAATCGAGACCCATCCCATGAAAAAGCACGTGGTGTTGTACAAGAAACTGTCAGCGCAACTGATGGAACGCCTGCAAGCCCAGGCCCAAGTCACGCTCATCGAACGCCTCGACGCCCAGGGCCTGGCGCAACTGCGCGCCGCCCTCCCCACGGCCCACGGCCTGCTGGGCGCCAGCCTCAAGCTGGATGCGGCGCTGCTGGACCTGGCGCCGAACCTGCAAGCCATTGCCAGCGTTTCGGTGGGGGTCGACAACTATGACATCGACTACCTGACCGAACGCCGGATCCTGCTCAGCAACACGCCGGACGTGCTGACCGAAACCACTGCCGACACCGGGTTTGCCTTGATCCTGGCAACCGCTCGCCGCGTGGGCGAACTGGCCAACCTGGTCCGTGCCGGCCAATGGCGGGAAAGCATCGGACCGCGGCATTTCGGGAGCGATGTCCATGGCAAGACCCTGGGCATCATCGGCATGGGACGCATAGGCGAAGCCCTGGCCCAACGCGGGCATTTCGGCTTCGGCATGCCGGTGCTCTACCACAGCCATTCGCCCAAGCCTGCGGTCGAGCAACGGTTCGGCGCACGTTATTGCAGCCTCGAAACGCTGTTGCAACAGGCGGACTTCATCTGCCTGACCTTGCCGCTCACGGCCGAAACCCAGGGGCTGATCGGCGCCCAGGCGTTCGCGCAGATGCGCCCCGAGAGCATCTTCATCAATATCTCCCGGGGCAAAGTGGTGGATGAAGCGGCGTTGATCGAGGCCCTGCGCAACCGGCAGATCCGTGGCGCCGGGCTGGATGTGTTCGAGCGCGAACCCTTGAATGCCGATTCGCCGTTGTTACAGATGGACAACGTGGTAGCGACGCCGCACATGGGCTCGGCCACCCATGAGACCCGGGAAGCGATGGCGCGTTGTGCGGTGGAGAACCTGCTGGCGGCGTTGGCGGGGGAACGGCCGGTGAATCTGGTGAATGCAGGGGCATGGAAGAGCTGAGTCATTCACCGCCAACTCCTGTGGGAGCCGAGCTTGCTCGCGATAGCGGTGGGTCAGGCTGCATTGAGGTTGAATGTGCCGCCGTCATCGCGAGCAAGCTCGGCTC